>NZ_JBELKF010000074.1:0-1910 GCF_042089775.1 Palleronia sp. | reverse complement strand
GGGCCGACGACACCCTAGCCGCGATGCGCTGCGGACTCGAGCGGCTGGACCGGATGCGACCACCGGCCGTCGAGGGGATTGTCGCGGCGGCCGAACACATCATCGCGCGCGTCGATAGCGGAGCCTTCGTCCTAGGGCAGGACAGCCGGCGCTATGCGCGTCTTGCGCTTGCAGATTTCTTTACTGAGCGTCGGAACGCCGCGCTCAACGACCTGGCCTGAACGCCAGAAACGGGGGCAGCATGCAGACCGAAGATCCGCGCCTCGTCGAGGCCAAGGCGATTCCGATCATGGAAACGGCGGAACGCCTGGGCGTGACGGCCGAGCTGAAGCGTACGGGGTCCGAACATGCCGGGCCGTGCCCTCAATGCGGCGGGACGGATCGCTTCGCAATCTCGCCTGCCCAGAACATCTACAACTGTCGGACTTGCGGCGGCGGCGATGGCATCGCTCTCGTCCAGATGGTCCTGTCGCTCGACTTCAAGGCTGCGCTGAGCTGGCTGGTGGGCGAGCGCGATGACGAGGTCTCAGCCGAGGAGGTCGAGCGCCGGCGTCGGAATGCGGAGGAATCAGCTCGCAAGCGTGAGGAAACGCAAGAGCGAAAGCGGCGCGAAGCGCTCATGGCGGCGCAGCGGATCTGGAAGGAGGCGCTCCCCGCGGTGGGAACGGCCGTCGAGGATTACCTGGCCGCCCGGGGCTTCCCCCCTCATGCGCTCGCCATGCCGTCGACGCTGCGTTCTCATCCCGCGCTGCCGTACATGATCCACCAGGAAGGCGCTTGGATCGAGATCCACCGTGGCCCGGCCATGATCGCTGTTGTCCAGGCGCCGGACGGAAAGCTCAGCGCCATTCATCGCACGTGGATCGACCCGGACCGTCCAGGAAAGAAGGCGCAGATCGTGCACGCGGGTGAATCGCAGGCCGCAAAGAAAACACTGGGTTCGGTTAAGGGGGGCGCGATCCGCCTGACGAGTCACCCCTGCCGCGCCGATGGGTTCTCGACCCTGATCATGGGCGAGGGGATCGAGACGACCCTCTCGGCCGTGATCGCGGATGCTGTGCCCGGCGCCGCCTACTGGTCCGGGGTGAGTTTGCCCAACATGTCTGGCCGGCGCATCACGCGCGGCGAGGGCATGCTCTATGCCGGCGTTCCGGATCTCCACGATGACGAGGCGTTCGTGCCGCCCCCCTGGGTCAAGCGGCTCGTGTTCATCCAAGACGGCGACTCGGAGCCGCGAAAGACGCGCGCGCAGCTCCTCGCCGGGTTGCGCCGGGCGATGCACCGGACACCGGACCTGACGGCCCAGATCGTCCATGCGGGCGAGGGTGTCGACCTCAATGACGTGCTGAGAGGGGATGACGCGTGAGCGACGACCGCCTCGATCTGATCCGGTCGCGCTTCCAGGCGGCCGAGACCGTCAAGCCGGCTGAAGGCCAGCCGCTTCCTTCGCCGCCGCCGTACGCGGCAGAACCGGGCCCCGAACCCCATGAGCATGGCGACTGGTTGGAGCGCGAGCACTCGATCGAGGACGCGCTGCCGAACGTGACGGCACGCTTGTCGCTCAACGACGTGGGCGCGGGGCTGCGCTTCGTCACGTATTTCGGCCGCGACGTGATCCGGGTGAGCCGGGTCGGCTGGTACGTCTGGGACGGCACCCGATGGCGGAAAGAGGAAGAGGACAACCGCGGAATATCCCCGCGCGTCCGTCGCATGGCGCACCGAATCCCGCAGCTGATGGAAGCCGAGGCGCTGCATGTGCCGGTTTCGACGCGGGATCAGGGGCTGCTGCGGCGTGGCGACGAACTGGCCACGCGCCGGGCTGAGTTGGAAGAGATCGAAGAGCGCGACACGGCACTTGAGTCCGAGCTGGCCGAGGTGCGGGAGGCGCTCAACCAAGTGGCCGAGGCCAG
>NZ_JBELKF010000232.1:0-2775 GCF_042089775.1 Palleronia sp. | reverse complement strand
CGCTGCGGCGGCTGCGGTCTGCGGACCGCGCCTTTCTCGGCTTCGTGCAGAAGAAGACACGATAGGGAGCCGGCAGATGTTTCGCGCGCGAAACATCTGCGCTGATGCGGGAGTGTAGCAACGAGGTACAGCAGTTGGTCCGCTGCGCGCAGGACCGACCGCGGCGCGAGCGGCGCCGGGGCCTGCGCACCTTGATCGAGCGATGTATCAGCGCCCGTACGGCGTGTCCGTAGAAGGGAGAGTTGCCGCCTTCTCATTTATATGAAGGGAAAGGGACTGTCGGATGGAAAAACCGTGCTACTTGTGTTTATTGGCAATGTCGCCGAAGACGTCAGACGAAGTTACTCGGTTGGCGGGCGGGTTCAGCCGGTAAACCTGGAGGGTGTCTCTGATGGACCTCATCGATCTGGCTCCCCTTACCAATGGTGAAGGAGATTTTGAGACTTTCATTGATGATTTGTGTCAGAATCTGGAGTTTGACTACGCATCCTACGCAGCGATCAACCCCGTTACCGGCCTCGTGCAGGGTTACGCGAACTATTCTCCCGAGTGGAAGTTGCATTATGCCAAACGGGGTTATCACCGCATCGACCCGACCCTGAGGCTGGCCTCGAAGAGTATTGCACCGGTCGACTGGGCAAGGTTCGAGCGTAACGACAAGTTCGAGGCCGTCTTTTTCTCCGCACATGATTTTGGCATCACGCCTCGAGGCCTTACCGTGCCGGTCCGCGGACCTTACGGAGATTGCGGCCTGCTGAGCGTAACCCGGGATTGTTCGCAGAACGAATGGCAATCGCTGATTCGGCAGCAGGCGAGTGCCCTGCAACTGGCGGCGGTTCACATGCATGACGCCATCATGCAGTCTGACATCTTGTCGCGTGTATTGCGCAGGCCACAACTTTCGTCCCGCGAGCGGGAGATCCTGCAATGGACTGCCGCAGGAAAGTCTCAGAGTGAGATCGGCGATATATTGACTATATCGCATCGAACCGTAGAGGTTCACCTTCGGTCAGCGCGTGAGAAGCTGGGTGCTCTCACTACGGCGCAGACCGTAGGGCGGGCAGTGGGCCTAGGGCTTGTCCTGCCAGGGTGACGCTACTACGGGATTCCCCGTATAGCGGAAAAATGGCCGGTTGGCGAAGCTCTCCTCAAATTTGCAATGGAGAGCGAGTAATGATCATCATCATTGATGGACTGAACAGCAGCGAGCATGTGAAAGCGCTGGAGGAAATGCACTGCCTTAGGGCACGTGTGTTCGGCGGCAGGCTGGGGTGGGACGTCCAGATCCGGAATGGGCAGGAACGCGACCATTTCGACGACATGGACCCTGCGCATGTTGTCAGCATCAATGACGCCGGCAAGGTGGTCGGATGCATGCGACTGCTTCAGACGACCGGGCCGCACATGCTGGCCGATGTATTCTCCGATCTTCTCGACGGGGAGCCGCCGCTGCGCAGTTCCTCCTTGTGGGAGGCGACGAGGTTTTGCGTAGATACCGAGCAACTCGGGCGAGGTTCGGGGGCGAACACGATATCCCACGTGACCAGTGAGATCATGATCGGAGCCTTCGAATATGCCATGACAGCGGGGGTTTCGGACGCCGTGGCAGTGATCGATCCGGTGATGGACAGGGTTCTCAAGCGGTCGGGAAATGCACCGTACGACTACCTTGGCTCCCCCAAACCGATGGGCAAAGTGACAGCGTTGGCTGCCCTCATGGACTGTTCGGATGCCAGGATCCAAAGTATCCGGAACTATGCCGGCATTCACCATGATGTCTTCGAACCTGCCTCGCTCCGGCAGGAGGAATATGCGTGACGGTGCTCGACATGTCCAAAACCAGAGATCCGGGTCGTCGTCTGGTCAGAGAGACCGCTCTGCGCATCGCAGATTCGATCCACAACAAGTCATTGCGGCAGCACTGCATAGAACAACTGTCCGCCTCTGAGACGCCAGACGAGCGACGTGCGGCATTGGCACTCGCTTTCGAACTTGCGCAGGAAGACCGGCGCCTGCTCGACAGCGAATCCTTCGTGCACAGCATTCTTGACAGCACATCAGACTGCATAACGATCACAGATTTGCATGGAAATATCAGATTTATGAACATGCCCGGGCAGAGGGCGATGGAGGTCGAGGAGTTTGCCCCGCTGCACGGACAACCATTGTCCAACCTTTGGCCTGCCTCTGTCGAGAAGGCTCTGGACAAGGCGCTCAGCATAGCGCGGAACGGTCGTAACGGTCATTTCTCGGGATACGGTCCAACGTCTAGGGGAGCATCGAAATGGTGGGATGCTTCCGTTGCGCCCATTCCTGGTCCAGATGGCGCGCCGGCCCGGCTGCTCGTCATTGCGCGTGACATGACCGAGCGCCGCCGCTCCGAGCAGCAGCTTTTCCAACTGGAGCATTACGACAGCCTGACCGGCCTGCTGAATCGCAACATGCTGGACCGGAAACTCGCACAGGCATTGACGGAGACAAACCAGAAAGCGCAGACAGCATTCCTTTTCCTCGACCTCGACGAGTTCAAGGCAGTGAACGATTCCCTTGGTCATTCGGTGGGTGATCAGGTCTTGGTCGCGGTCGCCGAGCGCCTGAAGGGGCAGATGTGCGGTTCGGATATCATCGCCCGGTTCGGGGGCGACGAATTCGCCCTCGTGACGCGCGTGTCCAGCGTGGAGCAAGCCGAAAATCTGGCTGGGCGGATTTCTACCTTCCTCAACGAGCCATACGCGCTGCATGGTCGAGAGGTGAATGTCGGGGCGAGCATTGGTA
>NZ_JBELKF010000231.1:940-2816 GCF_042089775.1 Palleronia sp. | reverse complement strand
TGGTGAAGACCGCCGAGCCGCCGGAGCGCAAGGCGGGGATGATGGTCGGCTCGGTGGACGAGCTGGTCGAGAAGCTCAAAGATCTGGGGGTGGTGTGATGTCGGTACTTCTTCTGGCCGAGGTGACGGATGGCGAGCTGAACCACGACGCCACCGCCCGCGCCGTCGCCGCCGTGGCGCCGCTTGGCGACGTGACGCTGCTCTGCGTGGGCGCTTCGGCCAAGGACGCCGCCGCGGCGGCCGCCAAGATCGAGGGCGTGGCAAAGGTGCTCTGCGCCGAGGACGCGCTCTACAGCCACCGCCTCGCCGAGCCGGTCGCGGCACTGGTGGCGCAGCTGGCCGAGGGGCACGAGCACGTGGCGGCACCCGCCACCACGGATGCCAAGAACATCATGCCCCGCGTCGCGGCCCTCCTGGACGTGATGATCATCCCCGACGTTCTGGCGATCCACGAGGACGGCTCCTTCGACCGCCCCGTCTATGCGGGCAACGCGGTGCAGACGGTGAAGTCGCGCGATGCGACCAAGGTCTTCACCATCCGCACCACCGGCTTCGAACCCGCGGGCGAAGGTGGCGCGGCCTCGGTCGAGGACATTTCGGCCGCCACCGATCCGGGCCTGTCGTCGTGGGTCGAGGACAAGCTGGCCGAAAGCGACCGGCCGGAGCTGACCTCCGCGGGCATCGTGGTCTCGGGCGGGCGCGGCGTCGGCTCGGAGGAGAACATCGCGCTGATCGAAAAGCTCGCCGACAAGCTCGGTGCGGCGGTGGGCGCGTCGCGCGCCGCTGTCGACTCGGGCTTTGCCCCGAACGACTGGCAGGTCGGTCAGACCGGCAAGGTCGTGGCACCCGCGCTCTACGTCGCGGTCGGCATCTCTGGCGCGATCCAGCATCTCGCGGGCATGAAGGACAGCAAGGTCATCGTCGCGATCAACAAGGACGAGGAAGCGCCGATCTTTCAGGTCGCCGATTACGGCCTCGTCGCGGACCTGTTCACCGCGCTGCCGGAGCTGACCGAAAAGCTGTAGCACGCCCCTCGATCATCGGTGTTCGCAACTGACTGCTGACATGTCGAGCCGCAACAGAAGAAAGGCCCGCTTCTACAGAAGCGGGCCTTTCCTGCATCTACCGACGTGGCGGCAGTGTGCCGGTCGGCTCATTCGCGATCATCGGCCCCGGAACACGGGCCGACGCTTTTCGGCAAAGGCCGCCCGGCCCTCCGCCGCGTCGTCGCTGTCAAGCAGCATGGGTTGCAGCGTCGCCTCGTATTCGAGGGCGGCGGCCAGATCCCGCGCGAACCAGTCGAGGATGAACTGACGCGGCAGGGCGGCACCCTCGGCCTCCTGCAGCGCCATCTCGCCCGCCACACGCGCCGCCTCTCCGGGCTCGGCCAGCGCATCGACGAGCCCCAGTTCGAGCGCCTCCGGGGCCTCGACAATGCGGTTGCTCAATAGCAGGTGGCGCGCCCGCGCCGGGCCGATCCGCGCGGGCAGCGTGCTCAGCAGGCCCATGTCGGGCATCAGCGCAATCTTGGTGAAGCCCGCGATGAACCGCGCCTCCCGCGAGGCGACGACCGTCGGGCAGGCCAGCGCCAGCGCAAAGCCGCCCCCCGCCGCCCAGCCCTCGACCGCGGCCACCAGAGGCTTGGGGAAGCGCGCCATCCGGGTCACCATGTCGGCGATGACCGCAAAGCGTTCGCGGTGCGCGCCGAGGCTACGCTCGCCCTGATCGCGGATATCGCCACCGGCCGAAAAATTGCCCCCCGCGCCGGTCAGGACTACCGCGCGTACGTCGTCATCCGTCGCGGCCTCGCCCAGTGCCGCGCAAAGCTCGGCCCGGCTGTGATGGGCGATCGGGTTGCGCCGGTCGGGCTCGTTCAG
>NZ_JBELKF010000231.1:0-930 GCF_042089775.1 Palleronia sp. | reverse complement strand
CGTTCAGGGTGATCCTGCGCAGCCCCTCGCCGCCCGTCTCGATGTCGATGCTCATGATGCCTGCCTGTGCTTGAACAGCCCGTTGTCGATGGCGATGATGTCGCGCTCCAGCACGCGGGTCCGAAACGAGCCGTCGGTCCAGATTTCGGTGCGCAGCGTCTCGCCCGGATAGACCGCCGCAGTGAAGCGCGCATCCATAGCGCCGAAGCGCGCGGCGTCGTAGTCGCACAGCACCGCCAGCAGCCCGTGCGCGGCAAAGCCGAAGGTGCACAGGCCATGAAGGATCGGACGCTCGAAGCCCGAGCGGGCGGCGACCCGCGGATCGAGATGCAGCGGGTTGGGATCGGCGTTCCAGCGGTACGACAGCGCCTGCTCGGGCCGGGTGGGCGTGTCGAACACGTGATCCGACGCGGTTTCGGGCAGGCGGTGCGCCGGTTTCACCGGCCCCGTCGGGCCGCCAAAGCCGCCATCGCCGCGCAGGAAGGTCGTGCCACGGCAGGTCGCCAGACAATCGCCGCTTTCGGCCTCAAGGATCCGCTTTTCATAATAGAGCAGCGCGCCGCGCCCTTCGCCCTTGTCGACGAGCCCGGTGACGCGGGTCTTGGCGGTGATGCTGGCCGTGGCGGGGATGGTCTTGTGAATGGTGATCCCCTGTTCGCCATGCACCAGCCGGAGCGCATCGACGCCGGTTTCGGGGTTTCCGAGCCAAAAGCCGGGATGGCCAAGCACATTGACGATGGCGGGCATGGCGCGAATGTCGTCTGCCAGCGCCCCGACATAAGCCAGCTGGCGCATGTCCATCGGATCCTGCCCCAGCCCCACGGTCAGCCCGAAGCGCGCCACCTCCTCCAGCCCGTAGCTCTGGCGCACCTCCGGAATGTCGAAATTCATCAGGTGATCGTGATCAATGGCCATCGGGGCGCGCCTCCC
>NZ_JBELKF010000073.1:0-16941 GCF_042089775.1 Palleronia sp. | reverse complement strand
GCGCGTCTTACTCGATGATTTTCGAGACGACGCCGGCGCCGACGGTGCGGCCGCCTTCGCGGATGGCGAAGCGGAGCTTCTCTTCCATCGCGATCGGCGCGATCAGCTCGACGCCGAAGGAGACGTTGTCGCCCGGCATCACCATCTCGGTGCCCTCGGCCAACTGAACGGTGCCCGTCACATCCGTCGTGCGGAAGTAGAACTGCGGACGGTAGTTGGCGAAGAACGGCGTGTGGCGACCACCCTCTTCCTTCGTCAGGATGTAGGCCTCGGCCTCGAACTTCGTGTGCGGCTTGACCGAACCCGGCTTGCAGAGAACCTGGCCACGCTGCACGCCTTCACGGTCGATACCACGCAGAAGCGCGCCGATGTTGTCGCCCGCTTCACCGCGGTCCAGCAGCTTGCGGAACATCTCGACGCCCGTGCAGGTCGTCTTCTTGGTGTCACGGATGCCGACGATTTCGATCTCGTCGCCCACGTTGATCACGCCACGCTCGACACGACCCGTCACCACGGTACCGCGGCCCGAGATCGAGAACACGTCTTCGACCGGCATCAGGAAAGGCTGGTCCACGGCACGCTCGGGCGTCGGGATCCAATCGTCGACGGCGGCCATCAGCTCGCGGATCGAGTTCTCGCCGATCTCGGGATCGCGGCCTTCCATCGCGGCCAGGGCCGAGCCCTTGACCACGGGGATGTCGTCGCCCGGATACTCGTACGAGCTCAGAAGCTCGCGGATTTCCATCTCGACGAGCTCCAGCAACTCCTCGTCGTCGACCTGGTCGACCTTGTTCATGTAGACGACCATCGTCGGGATGCCGACCTGGCGGCCGAGCAGGATGTGCTCGCGCGTCTGGGGCATGGGGCCGTCGGCGGCGTTCACGACCAGGATCGCGCCGTCCATCTGCGCCGCACCGGTGATCATGTTCTTCACGTAGTCGGCGTGGCCGGGGCAGTCGACGTGGGCGTAGTGGCGGGCCTCGGTCTCGTACTCGACGTGCGCGGTCGAGATCGTGATGCCGCGGGCCTTCTCTTCGGGCGCGCCGTCGATCTGGTCATAGGCGCGGAAGTCACCGAAATATTTGGTGATCGCAGCCGTCAGCGTCGTCTTGCCGTGGTCAACGTGGCCGATCGTGCCGATGTTCACGTGCGGCTTTGTGCGTTCGAATTTTGCCTTCGCCATGGCGGTTCAGCCTCGTCTCTTCAGGGGCCCGAACACCCACGCGGGGCGGCCCGGTTCAACAACGCGGGCTCTCTACCGGTGGGGCGTGGGGAACGCAAGCCTCAGTTGACCGGCTGGGCGACGGCCATCGAAGAGCGGACGGCGGCCTCGGCCCGCGCATCGAGCTGCGCGCGGTCGATCTCCACCCGCTTCTGTCCGGGCTCGGGCGTGAACCACTCGGCGTTTTGGGCCAGCCAGCGTTCGACCTGGATCGCACCGGCGGCCACGAGATTCGCCAGCTGTTCCTCGGGTCCGCGGACGATCCCCGAGCCGACGATGGGGGCCACGTTCTCGATCCCCTCGAAGGCGGTGATCTGCTTGGGCTCGGCGTTCAGGCGCTGGCCGGTGGCGTTGTCGTAGATGTTGACCTCGAAGATCAGCACCGATTTTGGCGTGTAGACGAGCGGGATGCCGGGCTGGGCCAGAACGAAACCGGCAATGGAGATCCCGACGTGGTAGAGCCCGTCGCCATCATAGCGATTCAGCCGGGCGCCGACCGCCTCGCGCAGGGCCGTGGTCAACTGCTCGTCCGATATCTCGCGCGAGAACGGCCCCTGCTTCACGGTGCGAGCCTGAACTATGTTGTAGCCGAGGCGAAAATCGCCCAGATCCTTCGGCCCGCTTTCGTCCGTCGCCACACAGGCGCTGAGGGTCAGGGCAAGGCCGAGGGCGGCGAGGCGGCGGGTGATCATGGCGGGGTCCCTCGTTTTTCCACCACGCTTACCGGCAGGGACCGGGGGCACAAGCCCCCGACCGCAGTTCAGGGGAACCTGTTGTCGCGGGGAAACCCGCGCGGCGCCATGCGACCGGCCGAGGCACGCTTGCCGATCCACTCCTCCAGCTCGGTTCGACCGACCGTCCGCGTCCGGCCCGCGGGATCCTGCCAGGACAGCCCCTCGGCCAGCGTCAGCGTCGTCGCGTCGGACAGCCCGCCATCCTTGTAGCGCTGCAGCCGAACACCCTTGCCGCGCGCCATCTCGGGCAGCTCGTCGATCGGGAAGACCAGAAGCTTGCGGTTCTCGCCCACGGCCGCGACGTGGTCGCCCGCCACGGGCTTGGCCAGCAGCGCCGTGACCGGGGCCTTCACGTTCAGCACCTGCTTGCCGGCCTTGGTCTGCGCGATCGCCTCGTCCTCGGCCAGAAGAAAGCCGTCGCCGGCGCTCGAAGCGACCAGCAGCTTCGCGCCGGGGCGGTGGATGCGCAGGGTGACGATCTGCGCGTCGTTCGGCAGGTCGACCATCAGGCGCACGGGCTCGCCCATGCCGCGGCCGCCGGGCAGGTTGGCCACCGGCAGCGTATAGAACCGCCCGTTCGAGCCCATCATCAGCAGCTTGTCCGTCGTCTCGGCATGGAAGGTGAAGAGTGGACCGTCGCCGTCCTTGAACTTCAGCTCCTGCCCGAGGTCGATGTGACCCTTCATGGCCCGGATCCAGCCCATCTGCGAGCAGACCACCGTGACCGGCTCGCGGTCGATCAGCGCCTCGAGCGGAACCTCTTCGACGACGCCGGCCTCGGCAAAACGGGTCAGCCGGGCGCCGCGCGCATAGTCCTTGCCGAACTGCTTCTTGGTCTCGCGCAATTCGTCGGCGATCGCCTGCCACTGCAGGTCCACGTCTGCCAGCAGGTCCTCGATCCCGGCGCGCTCGGCCATCAGCTCGTCCCGCTCGCGGCGCAGTTCCAGCTCTTCGAGCCGGCGCAGGGCGCGCAGGCGCATGTTCAGGATCGCCTCGGCCTGCACGTCGGTCAGTTCGCCCTCGCCCTCGGGGGGCGAGACATATGCCTTCTCGTCCACCGCGCGCGGCGGCACGTCGGACCAGTCCTGACGCATCAGCGCGGGCTTCGGCCCCTCGTCATACCGGATGATCTCGATTACGCGGTCGAGGTTCAGAAAGGCGATGATGAAGCCTTCGAGCACCTCAAGCCGGTGGTCGATCTTGGCCAGCCGGTGTCGCTTGCGACGCTCCAGCACCTCGCGACGGTGGTCGAGGAAGGCCCGCAGCACCTCCTTGAGCGAGCAGACTTTGGGCGTGCGCCCGTCGATCAGCACGTTCATGTTCAGCGCGAACCGCACCTCGAGGTCGGTCTGCCGGAACAGCGTGCCCATCATCATCTCGGGGTCCACGGTCTTGGCCCGCGGCTCGAAGATGATCCGCACGTCCTCGGCGCTTTCGTCGCGCACGTCGGCAAGGACGGGAAGCTTCCGGTTCTGTATCAGGTCGGCGATCTTCTCGATCAGCTTCGACTTCTGAACCTGGTACGGGATCTCGGTCACCACGGCCTGCCATTGGCCGCGGCCCAGATCCTCGATCTCGTAATGGGCGCGCACGCGGAAGCCGCCACGGCCGGTGCGATAGGCCTCGGCCATGCTTTCCGGCGTTTCGACGATGGTGCCGCCGGTGGGGAAGTCGGGCCCCTTGATGTAGTTCAGCAGCGTATCGTCGCGGGCGTCGGGCGTCTTGATCAGGTGAATGCACGCATCCACCAGCTCGCCGATATTGTGGGGCGGAATGTTCGTCGCCATGCCAACCGCGATGCCGCTGGCACCGTTGGCCAGCAGGTTCGGGAAGGCCGCGGGCAGCACCACCGGCTCGGTCAGGGTGCCGTCGTAGTTCGGCCGGAAATCGACGGCATCCTCGTCGAGGCCGGCCAGCAGCGCGTCGGCGGCGACGGTCATCCGCGCCTCGGTGTAGCGCGAGGCGGCAGGGTTGTCGCCGTCGATGTTGCCGAAGTTCCCCTGCCCGTCCACCAGCGGATAACGCACCGCGAACCACTGGGCGAGGCGCGCCATCGAGTCGTAGATCGCGGCGTCGCCGTGCGGGTGGTAGTTGCCCATCACGTCGCCGGCGATCTTGGCCGATTTGCGGAAGCCCCCGTTCGGGCCCAGACGCAGTTCGCGCATCGCGTAGAGGATGCGGCGGTGCACGGGCTTCAGCCCGTCGCGCGCGTCGGGCAGCGCGCGGTTCATGATCGTCGACAGCGCATAGGTCAGGTAGCGGTCGCCAATGGCGCGCCCCAGCGATTCCGAAATCTCGGTCTCGGGCTGTTCGTCTTCTGTTTCGTCGGTCATGCGCGGCGGGATACCCGAGCCTTGGGGGGCCGGAAAGCGAATTTGCGTGTCAAGAGAACTTTTCGCCGATGAGCACGTTGTTGCCCTGAACAGGTACATGAACAACATGCGAGCGGACAAATGTTGCGACTAACGAGTATTCTTCTTGTCGGCATCGGCGTGACCCTTGCGGTCGCCGGCCGTGACCTCGAAACCTCGCCGGGCGGCACGGAAATTGCCGTAACCCGCTCGTCCAGCGACATTTTCGACGCAGGCACCCTTGCGATCGAAGACGAGGCCGGGGCGATCGAACGCGCCCTGGAAGCGACCCGCGCCCTCGACCCGGTCCAGTCGGCCGAAGCCTCTGCCACCTCGTCCGCAGTCGCCCCCGCCTCGACCGAACAGCTCGAATCCGAGGTCGCGGACCACGGCGTGGTCGCCGCGAGCCGCGTAAACCTGCGGGACGGGCCGTCGACCGCGAATCGGGTACTCGACCAGGTCGTGCTGGGCCAGGAAGTCGAAATCCTCAACCGCACCGCGGACGGTTGGGCGCAGATCCGCGTCGTCGATACGGGCCGCGAAGCCTACATCTTCGACCGCTTCATCAAGACCGAAAGCTGATCCTTCGCTTTTCCGGCGGGCTGGGGTAAGTCGGCACCGACCCGAACCTGATCAGGCCCGTCGATGTTTTCCGATCCCCTCTTCTTCATCGCGTTTATCGCGTGCCTCGCCGTCGCCGTGATCCTGATCATCGGCATCACCGGCTTCGGAAAGGGCGGCGTCGAGAACGCCAAGCGCTCGAACAAGTTCATGCGGTGGCGCATCTATGCGCAGGCGGTCGCCATCGCGCTGATCCTGCTGTTCGTCGTGGCCGGCGGAATGGGGCGCTGAGCGATGGTCGTATTGTCCAAGATCTACACCCGCACCGGCGACAAGGGCGAAACGGCCCTCGGCAATGGGACGCGCGTCGCGAAGTTCGATGTGCGGGTCGAATCCTACGGCTCGGTCGATGAGGCGAACGCCTGTTTCGGCATGGCCCGGCTTCACGCCGCGGCCGAGTTGGCACAGCAGATCGAGCGCATCCAGAACGACCTGTTCGACCTTGGCGCCGACCTCTGCAACCCGGACATCGACAAGGACGCAGAGGCTGCATACCCGCCCCTGCGCATGACTGCCTCGCAGACCGGGCGGCTCGAAGCCGAGATCGATGCGATGAACGAGCGGCTCGAGACGCTGCGGTCGTTCATCCTGCCGGGAGGCTCTGCCTTGTCGGCGCATCTGCACCTGTGCCGCACGGTCGTCCGCCGCGCCGAGCGCCGGTGCATCGAGCTTGCCGCCGCAGAGCCGGTGAACGCCGAAGCCATCATCTACCTGAATCGGCTGTCCGACTGGTGCTTCTGCGCCGCACGCCTCGCGAACGATGACGGACGGACCGACGTTCTGTGGACGCCGGGCGCCAACCGCTAAAATCGAGGGGTTAGCGAAAACGGGACGTCACCGCCTGCGACGTGGCGTTTTTACCCTGTAATACGGGATCGGGCCGCGCTACCTGTGCCTCCGAACGAAGAGGAGGCCAACGATGAAAGTACTCGTCCCGGTCAAGCGCGTGATCGACTACAACGTGAAGGTCCGCGTGAAGGGCGACGGCAGCGGGGTGGACCTCGCCAACGTCAAGATGAGCATGAACCCCTTCGACGAGATTGCCGTCGAGGAAGCGATCCGCATGAAGGAGGCCGGCACCGTCGAAGAGGTCATCGCGGTCTCGATCGGCGTGAAGCAGTCGCAGGAAACCCTGCGCACCGCGCTCGCCATGGGCGCAGACCGCGCGATCCTGATCACCGCCGCCGACGACGTTCATCAGGATATCGAGCCGCTGGCCGTCGCAAAGCTGCTGAAGGCCGTGGTCGACGCCGAACAGCCGGGCCTCGTGATCTGCGGCAAGCAGGCGATCGACAACGACATGAACGCGACGGGTCAGATGCTTTCGGCCCTTCTGGGCTGGAGCCAAGCAACGTTCGCCTCTAAGATCGACATCGAAGGAGAGCAGGCCCTGGTGAAGCGCGAGGTCGACGGCGGCATGCAGTCGATCCGGGTGAAGCTGCCGGCCGTGATCTCGACCGATCTGCGGCTCAACGAGCCGCGCTATGCCTCGCTGCCCAACATCATGAAGGCCAAGAAGAAGCCGCTCGAGGAAAAGACGCCCGAGGATTACGGCGTCGACGTCTCGCCGCGCCTCGAGGTCGTCAAGACCACCGAGCCGCCCGAGCGCCAGGCCGGCATCCGCGTCGGCTCTGTGGATGAACTTGTGGATAAGTTGAAAAACGAAGCGGGGGTTCTCTGATGGCCGTTCTTCTTCTTGCCGAAGTCACCGATGGCGCGCTGGCCATGGACGCGACCGCCAAGGCGGTGAACGCGGTGAAGGATCTGGGCGCGGTGACGCTCCTTTGCACCGGCGCCGCTGCGTCTGACGCCGCGAACGAGGCCGCCACGATTGCAGGCGTCGCCAAGGTCCTCTGCGCCGAGGATGCGCAGTACGGCCACCGCTTGGCCGAGCCCACCGCGGCCTTGATCGTAAGCCTCGCGGGCGACTACAGCCACATCGCCGCCCCCGCGACGACGGACGCCAAGAACATCCTGCCCCGCGTCGCAGCGCTGCTGGACGTCATGGTGATCACCGACGTTTCCGGTGTGGTCGATGCCGACACGTTCGAGCGTCCGGTCTATGCCGGCAATGCGCTCCAGACGGTGAAGTCGAAGGACGCCATCAAGGTCCTGTCGATCCGCACCTCCACCTTCGAGGCCGCCGGCACGGGCAACTCAGCGCCTGTGGAAAACGTCGGCCCCGCCAAGGCACCTGCCCTGTCGGAATGGGTCGAGGATCATGTGGCGGCGAGCGATCGTCCCGACCTGACCTCTGCCTCGATCGTCGTGTCGGGCGGCCGCGGCGTCGGGTCGGAGGACGACTTCAAGATCATCGAGGCGCTTGCCGATAAACTCGGGGCCGCGATCGGTGCCTCGCGCGCGGCGGTAGACTCGGGCTACGCGCCGAACGACTGGCAGGTCGGTCAGACCGGCAAGGTCGTCGCCCCGGACCTCTACATCGCCTGCGGCATCTCGGGCGCAATCCAGCACCTCGCCGGCATGAAGGACAGCAAGGTCATCGTCGCGATCAACAAGGACGAAGAGGCGCCGATTTTTCAGGTCGCCGATTACGGCCTCGTCGCCGACCTCTTCCAAGCTGTACCGGAACTGACCGAAAAAGTGTGACCCGTGGCCACACACTACGCAAGGGCCCCTGAACGGGGCCCTTTTTCGTTTCAGGCGGTCCTGCGAAGCGACTTCGGCATCGTTTCGTCGTTCAGCATTCTGGCTACCGCCCGTCCCGCTTGTTTTATCACGTCGGCCTGTGGCAATGCATGATCTTCTTCGCACGGCTTTCTCGTGACCTCGACCAAGCCAGACAGGTTCAGCGCGTTCAGCATATCCCGCCCCACCAACGGTGGGTCCGCCGCCTCGATCGAGTCTGTCAGTTCTTCAGGATCACGCTGCCCTAGCCAGAGGCCGTAAACAGGCGCGTCAGCGGCAGCGATCAGGTCCGCCATTCCGGCGCACCACCCCTTTCGTAGCGCATCCCGCACGACTGCGAAGCGTGTCTTCGACACCCGCTCCATCTCGATCAACATGTGGCGCACGAAGGGATGACTGATGAAATCCACCTCGGGATACAGCGCGCGCAGGCTGCTGCTCTGCCCGATCACGCGGTCATTTCGTCGGGAGTGCACTTGAAAGAGGGCATTCCGCGCCAGATGGGCCCCCGGAATGCTCAGCACCACGGCCCGCGCCCGGGCGATTTGCATCAGCAGGCCGGGATCCGAAAGATAGGCCGCTGGCCCCGCGTGAGCGGCCGAAAAGTTCACGCACGACACTCCGGTCGTCGCTTCGATTACCTGCGCCACGTCGCGCGACAGGTGGGCAGACAGAGTCTCGGCCCCGCCCATTACCGCGATGAAGTCTCCATCCAATTGCCGCACAGGCCCGCGGCACTTGAGCCTTGATCCCGGATAGGCACACGTCTCCCACATGGGCGCCGAGGCGCCCCCAACCGATTCGGACATCAGATGTCCCCCTTATGTTCCCCACCCTTTTTCTACGTCACGCCTTCTTGGGATTTCCCTAACATTCATCCGGCCATTCAGCGCCCCGCCTTGCATCGCCCGTTCGCCCGCGACTAAGGTCGCGCAAATTCGGCCACGGGAGCAAAAAATGAAGATCGAGCGCGTCGGAATCATCGGGGCCGGCCAGATGGGAAGCGGCATCGCACATGTCTGCGCGCTCGCAGGCTACGACGTCTTGCTGAACGACGTGAACGCTCAAGCGCTCGACCAAGCTACCGCGGCGATCAAGAAGAACATGGAGCGCCAGGTCTCGCGCGAGAAGATCACGCAGGGCGATCTCGACGGCGCCATCTCCCGGATCGCGACCACCGGCACTCTGACCGACTTGGGCCAGTGCGACCTCGTGATCGAAGCCGCGACTGAGCGCGAGGCCGTCAAGGACGCCATCTTCAAGGAACTCGTGCCGGCCCTCAAGCCGGATACGATTCTGACGACCAACACCTCGTCGATCTCGATCACCCGCCTCGCGTCAAAGACCGATCGGCCCGAAAGGTTCATGGGATTTCACTTCATGAACCCCGTCCCGGTGATGAGTTTGGTCGAGCTGATCCGCGGCATCGCCACCGACGAAGAGACCTTCCGCACCTGCATGGATGTCGTCGACCGGCTGGGAAAAACGGCCGCCACGGCCGAGGACTTCCCCGCCTTCATCGTCAACCGTATCCTCATGCCGATGATCAACGAGGCCGTCTATGTCCTCTACGAGGGCGTCGGCAATGTGAGATCCATCGACAAGGCGATGAAGCTGGGCACCAATCACCCGATGGGGCCGCTGGAACTGGCGGATTTCATCGGGCTCGATACCTGTCTGTCGATTATGAACGTGCTGCACGACGGGCTGGCGGACACCAAGTATCGCCCCTGCCCTCTTCTGACGAAATATGTCGAGGCCGGATGGCTGGGCCGCAAGTCGGGCCGCGGATTCTACGACTATCGCGGCGACGAGCCCGTCCCGACCCGTTGATCGTCGTTCGCGGGTTCGGGCACGCGACGCCGGTAGGTGGCCACGCGCCAGCAGTACCAAGCCGCGATGCCCGCGACGACGGCGGTCGATACAGGATTCAGCCACGTCTGGACCTGTTCATACTGGCTTTCCAGCAGGTAGCCCGCCGCCGTCAGAAGCCGTCCCCGCCGTCGTGAAGATGATGAAGCGCACGGGGTTCATCGGCCCCAGCCCCGCCGGCACCAATATGAACGTGTGCACCGTCGGAAGCAGCCGGGCGAATAACACCGCCGTCCCGCCGTGCCGGTCGAAACACGCCTGAGCCTCATCGAACTCGTTCGGGCTAACTGTCAGCCAGCGACCATACCTGGCGGCCAGACGCCGTATCCGGCGCGCCTTTACCCGGTAAGCGATCCAGTACCATAGATGCGCGCCAGCCAGCGCGCCTATGACGCCAGCAGAAAAGACACCGAAGACGTTCATCTCTCCGCGCGCGGCATTGAAGCCGGTTAGCGGCATGATGAGCTCGGACGGGATCGTTGAAAAGACGTTCTCGGCGAACATCAGAAAAGCGATCCCGGGATAGCCCACCTGCTTGATGATGCCAGAGATCCAGTCGAACATGACGTCCTTGCGGCGTGGCGGGGTTCTACCGGTCGACGTTCCGGGTGCGCCGTACGACGGACGGACTCAGAGCGCCTGTCGCAGGATCACATGTCCTCGCCGAACCTGGTCGCCACCAACGTCTCAAGCGCATCGGCGAGTTTGTCCGCCTCGGGTCCTTCGGTCTCGACCTCGATCATCGTGCCGCGATGTGCAGCCAGCATCAAGAGACCCATGATGCTGTCGCCCGAGGCACTTTGGTCTCCGTGGCGGACGGTCGCCCGCGCATCATGGTCTTCGACCACCTCGACGAGGCGAGCCGAGGCGCGCGCATGCAGGCCCTTCTCATTCACGATCTTCAGGCTTCTGTGGGCCATGCCTCAGCCATTGCCTCCGGATGCCAGCCTGAGCTCGGGCTTGGCTGGCCCCATAGTGTCGAGATACTTCCGCCCCGCCATTAGACTGGTCGATACCGCCTCCGGCAGCGGAAGGTGGCGCGACTTCGCCAGCTTGATCAAAAGGGGCAGGTTGGCGCCGTAAACGATGCGACGGTTGTCGGGATCACAGGCGCGCAACGACAGGTTCGACGGCGATCCGCCAAACATATCGGTCGCGACGATAACCCCGTCGCCCTCATCGACCGCATCCGCAGCGGCACAAATCTCTGCTTGTTTCATATCACGGTTGCATTCAGGCTCTATCGATACCGCGCGGAGGCCACGCTGGCGTCCGACGACGTGTTCGACCGCGGCGAGAAACTCGCGCGCGAGGCCCCCATGCGCTACGATGACGATGCCGATCACGGCGCTACTCCCGCTCGGGCGCGGTGATCTGCCGGCGCCTTTCAAGCTCCCTGTGGCGAGTTGACACCCGCCACCCACCCTCTGCAAGGGCTTTGACCAGAAATTCCGCAACGGCAACGGATCTATGTTGCCCGCCTGTGCATCCAATGGAAACGGTTAGATGGCTCTTGCCCTCGTCTCTGTAGGCTGGCAGCAGCGCCAGCACCATGTCGCGGATTCGAGCGAAGATTTCGGCGAATCGATCATCCTGCATGACGTAATCCTGCACTGCAGCATCTCGGCCGTCGAGGGGCCGCAGCTCCGGTTCCCAATGTGGATTCTTCAAAAAGCGCATATCGAACACGACGTCCGCGCCCATCGGCAAACCACGCTTGTACGAAAACGACTGTACGGAGATCGCCATGTCTCCATCCGATTTACCACCAAAGAAGCGCCGGATCTCGTCCCGCGTCTCGTGGACGGTGCGGTCTGAGGTGTCGATCAGGACCGTGGCCCGCGTACGCACCGCCGTCAGTAGATCCTCCTCGCGGTCGATACCGACCTGCGGCTCCCCTTCGGGCGCGAATGGATGACGTCGCCGCGTCGCGGAATATCGTGTCACCAGAACGTCTGGCCGGGCATCGAGGTAGAGGAGGTCAAACTCCACATTCGGATCATCCGACAGCCGCTGCGCAAGGCGCTGGATTGCGTCGGCGCTGAAGTCACGGTTGCTTGACCCGAAGCCCAAGGCGATCGGCCGCCCGTCGACCCCTTCGCCCAGAATCCGGTCGACCAGCGACAGGGGCATGTTGTCGATGACCTCAAACCCAAGATCCTCGAGCGCGTGGATCGCGGTGGTCCGTCCGGCGCCGGACGGACCAGTGACAAGAATGACACGACCAGTCATGCTGTGATCCTGCGAAGCGATGCGACAAACGGCACCAGAGCATCGGCAAGATGGGGTATGCCGGCCCCTGCGACCAGTGGCAGACGCACTCTCAAAAGGTCACAATGGCGCGCGCGCGGCAGGCGTTCGGACTCGACCTCGTCGAGGTCCACGACGAGCGCGACGGCGGTCGGTGGCGCGGTGCTGGTTTCAATCAACCCGATCCCCCGCGCCTCGATCAGGCCCAGGATCGGGGCGGGGGCCCAAGCCATCACCGCCGGGCCACGCCGGGCAATGCAGGTTCGGTCGTCGGCGACCAACCGACCGCCGCGCGCGATCAGCGCAAGGGCCAGCGCGGATTTCCCTGCTCCGGCGGCCCCGCGGATGATGACTCCGCGGCCGGACATGGCGATGGCGCTGGCATGGATGGTCTCGGCGGGTGTCGGCGTCACACCGGTAGCCCGACGACAAAGCGCGCGCCAAGCGGTTCGGAGGTCGGATCGGCTTCGGTCGGCTTGATGTTTTCGGCCCAGATCACACCGCCATGCGCCTCGACGATCTGCTTCGAGATGGCCAAGCCGAGTCCCGAATTGTTGCCGAACTGCCCCTCGGGCCGCTCGCTGTAGAAGCGGTTGAAGATCTTGGTCAGCGCCGAGTCCGGGATGCCGGGGCCAGTGTCCTCGACCACCACGAGTACCCGATTGTCTCGCCGCCGCGCCCAGAGGCGGATCGCGTCGCCCTCTTCGCAGAACGAGATCGCGTTGGTGATGAGGTTGACGAAAACCTGCGCGAGCCGGCTTTCCAGGCCGTCTATCACGATCGGCTCGTCCGGCAGGTCAGTGATGAAATCGATGCCCTTCGAGTCAGCGTCGCGGCCAAGATAGTCGCCGATATTGGTCAGCATGCCGAGCAGGTTGAAGCTCTCTTCCTCTTCCTTGACTAACTCGCTGTCCAGGCGGGACGCGTTCGATATATCGCTGACCAGCCGGTCAAGGCGGCGCACGTCGTGATCGATCACGTCGAGAAGCTTGTCGCGCTGCTCTTCCTTCTTCACGAACCGCAGCGAGCCGACCGCAGATCGCAGCGAAGCCAGTGGGTTCTTGATCTCGTGCGCGACATCGGCCGCGAACTGCTCGTTCGCGTCGATCCGGTCGTAGAGCGCGCCCACCATGCCGCGCAACGCCGAAGACAGGCGTCCGATCTCGTCGGGCCGTGCCGAAAGGTCGGGAATGCGGACCCGACCAGGGGACATGGTGCGGGCGTTGCGATCGCGCCCGATCTCGGCCGCCGCTGCCAGATCAGCCAACGGGTTGGCGATGGTGGAGGCCAGGACAAGACTGAGGCCTACAGAGGTCACGATTGCGATGACGAACATCTGCAACACCTGCTCGCGCTCGGCCCGGACAAGTTCGTCGATTTCGCCGGCACCGCTGGTCAGAGCGACCGCACCGATCACCTCGGCACCATCCATGATCGGGGTGGCCACGGCGAAGACGGTACTACCGTTCTTCACCAGGTTCGTTTCGACATGGGTGCCGCCATCCAGCGCGCGTTCGACGAGAAGGTTCGCAAGGCGCTGCGTTTCGGACTCGGCATTGGTCTCGCCGCCCTTTTCAAGCAGCCGGGCGACAGCCATCCAAACCCGGTCAAGGAGGTCCGTCAGCAGCGTCGCGCGCCCGTCCCTCTTGTGCCCCGCGACCTTGAGGCTGTGGCGCGGCAGACCTCGCGAGGTGCCGAGGATCTCTCCCTCCGTGTCGAACACGAAGACTTCCGCTGGGCCGATAAGGTCGAGCGCGGAAATGGTGGCTTCGGCATCGAGTCCCTGCCCCAGCCGCGCATCCGGGGCTTGGGCCAGCTGTGCCTCGAATACGTTGGCCACGAGTTCGGCCTCGGCCACCAATCCCGCCTCGCGCTGAAAGACAAGACTGTCGCGAAACGGGTTCAGAAAGAGCACGCCCGCTACCAGCATGAGGATCGCAAGCAGGTTGAACGTGATGATCTTGCGCGCCAGCGGCGACCGGTTGAGAGATATCACGCCGGCCTTGCGCGACTGCTGACGCGCCTCACGGTCGGCGGAGGCGTCGGCGCGCATCCAGTCCTCTCCCAGCAGAACGCCCGCGCGTTGGGACCTTTCCCTCTCGATTTCCGACGCCATCGCCACCGCAGTCACTCTTCGTTGTAGCGGTAACCGATCCCGTAGAGCGTTTCGATCGCCGAGAAATCCTCGTCCACAGCCCGCATCTTCTTGCGCAGCCGCTTGATGTGACTGTCGATCGTCCGGTCATCGACGTAGACCTGATCGTCATAGGCCACGTCCATCAGCTGATCGCGGCTCTTCACGAAGCCGGGGCGTTGCGCGAGGGCCTGCAGAAGCAGGAACTCCGTGACGGTCAGCGCGACATCCATCCCCTTCCACTTCACCGCATGGCGGGCGGGGTCCATCGTCAGCTGACCGCGAGCCATCACCTGACTCGCCTCGGCCGCAGTCGGCTCTTCGCCCGAAAGCACCTCCTGCCGGCGCAGAAGCGCCCGAATGCGTTCGACCAGGAGGCGCTGCGAAAACGGCTTCTTCACGTAGTCGTCGGCGCCCATCCGCAGGCCGAGAACCTCGTCGATCTCGTCATCCTTGGAGGTCAGGAAGATGATCGGCATGCTCGATTTCTGGCGCACCCGCTGAAGCAGGTCCATTCCGTCCATCCGGGGCATCTTGATGTCGAACACGGCCATGTCGGGCAGCTTCTTCGCAAAGGCTTCAAGCGCCTGCTGTCCGTCATTGTATGTCTCGACCTCGAACCCCTCTGCCTCGAGCGTCATGGAAACGGAGGTCAGAATGTTTCGGTCGTCATCGACGAGAGCGATCCTCGACATGGCGATATCCTTCTACTGCACGATTTTTGTTGTAGCCTGCCGGCGTCTCTTTTTTGCCATGATTCAACTTCGGCCCGTTTGTGGCAACTCAATTCGCGAATCGGCGCCCTCTGTGCAGCTTTACTTGGCGGGAAAATCGTGAAGGCTGACTTAATTGCCGCACTGCCCAAAGCCGGGACTGGTTGCGTTAAACTCGGTTCGATTGCGCTATCGGGGTGGAGCGACAAGACTGCGCAGGATAATCAAGGACGTCCGAAGCGGCTGCGCCGCGCAACATAATTTCGAGAGCCGAGAGCATGACCCAAGGACCCGTGAACACGTCGCACACCCTCGAGACCCAGGGGATTTCCGGGCTCGGCGCCACCTATTACAATCTCACCGAGCCACAGCTCATGGAAGCCGCGCTTGCCAAGGGCGAAGGCAAGCTGGGACAGGGCGGGACGCTGCTGGTCTCGACCGGCAAGCACACCGGGCGTTCGCCCAAGGACAAGTTCGTGGTGCGCACCCCGTCGGTCGAGGACAGCATCTGGTGGGAGAACAATCCGCCGATGGAACCGGCGAAGTTCGCCCAGCTGAAGGCCGACATGATCGCCCACATGAAGGGGCGCGACTACTTCGTGCAGGACCTCTTCGGCGGCGCCGATCCCGCGCACCGTCTCGACGTGCGGGTAATCACGGAACTCGCCTGGCACTCGCTCTTCATCCGCCACCTGCTGCGGCGACCCGACGCCGAAAGCCTGGCCAGCTTCGTGCCCGACTTCACGATCATCAACTGCCCCTCGTTCAAGGCTGATCCCGATACCCACGGCTGCCGGTCCGGGACGGTCATCGCGATCAACTTCGACGACAAGACCATCCTGATCGGCGGCACCGAATACGCGGGCGAGAACAAGAAGTCGGTCTTCACGCTGCTGAACTACCTGCTGCCCGAGAAGGGCATCATGCCGATGCATTGCTCGGCCAACCACGCGCCGGGCAACCCGGTCGACACGGCGGTCTTCTTCGGCCTTTCGGGCACCGGCAAGACCACCCTGTCCGCCGACCCCTCACGCGTCCTGATCGGCGACGACGAGCACGGCTGGTCCGACCGCGGCACCTTCAATTTCGAGGGCGGCTGCTACGCCAAGACCATCGGCCTCGACCCCAAGGCCGAGCCCGAAATTTACGCCACCACCCAGCGCTTCGCGACCATCATCGAGAACATGGTCTATGACGAAGCCACCCGCGCGCTCGACTTCGACGATGACAGCCTGACGGCGAACATGCGGTGCGCCTACCCGCTGCACTACATCTCGAACGCCAGCGAAACGGCGCTTGGCGGGCATCCCAAGAACGTCATCATGCTGACCTGCGATGCGTTCGGCGTGCTGCCCCCGATCGCGCGCCTGTCGCCGGCGCAGGCGATGTACCACTTCCTGTCGGGCTTCACCGCCAAGGTCGCCGGGACCGAGCGTGGCGTGACCGAGCCGCAGCCGACCTTCTCGACCTGCTTCGGCGCCCCTTTCATGCCGCGCCGCCCCGAGGTGTACGGCGAGCTTCTCAAGCAGAAGATCTCCAAGCACGGCGCGACCTGCTGGCTGGTGAACACCGGCTGGACCGGCGGCAAGTATGGCGAGGGCAGCCGGATGCCGATTAAGGCGACGCGTGCGCTGCTGTCCGCCGCGCTCGACGGGACGCTCGACCAGGCGCCGTTCCGCAAAGACCCGAACTTCGGCTTCGAGGTCCCCACCACCGTCAACGGCGTGCCAGACCTTCTGCTGAACCCGCGCAAGACCTGGGACGATCCCGCGGCCTACGACGCGCAGGCCGAGAAGCTGGTGTCGATGTTCGCCGAGAATTTTGCCCAATACGAGGGGCATATCGACGACGACGTCCGGGCCGTGGCGTTGGGATAAGCCTGTCTCCGGTGAGTTTCGTGGAAGTTTCACGGAACTCACGCGGCTCCTCCGCCTTTCGTGACTAGACCAGACGGTCATGAACGAATTTTTTGGAGGACGACTTCCATGAAGATCAGTACCCGCGCCCTGCTCGTGAGCACTGCACTTACCCTGCCGATGGCGGGTAGCGCCTTTGCCCAGCAGATCGAAATCAACCCCGACCAGCTGTCGAACAAGACGAACGAATGCCAGACCCTCGGTCAGGTGATCGCCGACAACAACGGCAGCGTGGGCGACCTGTCGGCGCAGGACGTCGTGACGGCCATCAACGAGGACGTCGCCGAAGAGTGCGCGACCTATGCCGAAGAGATCGAGGCCTTCGCCGAGGCCGAGGCCGAAGTCGAAGCCGAAGCTGAGGCCGAAGCCGAAGCCGAAGCTGAGGCCGACGTGCAGGTCTCCGAAGAAGTGCAGGCTTCCGAGCAGATCGATGTCGAAGCCGAAGCCCAGGCAATGGTGCCCGCGCCGAACGTGGACGTTCA
>NZ_JBELKF010000072.1:0-17019 GCF_042089775.1 Palleronia sp. | reverse complement strand
GCCTGTGCCCCGGCCTGCGCGACAGCTACCGCGAAATGTGCCGCCTGATCGTCGCGAGCCGTCGTAGACCTGCGCTAACGGCTGCCGAGGCGGCGGTCGAGGACGCGGTGCGCGACCAGCTTGAGGGGCGCAAGCCCACGGCGCTCGCGGAGGCGGCGCCGCGCGGCTACCGCACCTTCGCCCCGGTGCCGATCTGGCCGCTGCTGTCGCCCGCCAGCCCCGCCGCAGGGCCACGTCCCGAGGGCGAGGAATCGAACGGCCCGCCGCCCGTCGCTGCCAGCACGCGCCGCAAGCTCGGCCTGCGCCGCAACCGCGGTGAGGCGAACCGCCGCGACAGCTTCATCATTCACCGCTTCGAGGCGATCCTCAGTTGGGCCGAGAGCATGAACCTCAACCGCATGATCGACGATGACGATGACGAGGACGCGGCGAAGGCGGCCGATGACCAGGACGACATCACCCTGTCGCGCCACGACCGCCGAGCGGCCAGCCGGCTGCGGATGCATCTCGACCTGTCGCCTGCGGATGCCGACTTCGAGCGGCTGGCCAAGGGCGTGACCTACACTGAATGGAACCATCGGACCCGCGCCTATATGCCTGACCATGTCCGCGTGCTCGAAACCGACGGGCAGCCCGATCCGGCGGACGGGTTCACGATCGACCCGAACCGCCTGGCCCGCGTGCGCCGCCAGTTCGAAGCCCTGCGCCCGCGCCGCATCCATCATCCGAGGCAGATCGAGGGGGCCGAGCTAGACCTCGACGCGCTGATCGCCTCGCAGGTCGAGATGCGCGCGACGGGCCGCTCCTCCGACCGCATCTATCAGGCTCTGCGGCAGACGGACCGGGACCTGACGGTGGCCTTCCTTCTCGATACCTCGCGCTCAACCGAAGCGGCGGTTGGCGACACTTCCGTCATCGATGTGGCACGCGAGGGGCTGGCGGCCCTTGCCGGCGGCATTGACGCGGCGGGCGACCGGCTTGGCATCTGGGGGTTTTCCTCGCTGCGTCGGGACCGGGTGTTCCTGAGCCGCGTCAAGCGCTTCGAAGAGGCGATGTCACCCGACGTAACCGCCCGGATCGGGGGCCTGAAGCCCGGTCACTACACGCGCCTCGGCGCCGCCATCCGTCATGTCAGCGCGCAGCTTGAAGAGCAGCGCGCTGCCCGCAAGCTCCTGCTGGTGCTGACGGATGGCAAGCCCAACGACCTCGACCATTACGAAGGACTTCACGGGATCGAGGATAGCCACATGGCTGTCCGCGAGGCCCGCCGCCTCGGCCAGTCCGTCCACGGCATCATCATCGACGAGGATGGGCAGGATTGGTTCGCCCGCATCTTCGGCCGCGGCGGCTTTTCGCTGCTGCCGAACCCGACGCGCCTGACCCGCGCACTGCCCGACATCTACCGCACGCTCATCAGGGAGAGCTGACATGACCCGCCTTCTCGCGATCCTTCTTCTTGCACCTGGCCTCGCGCTGGCGGCGCCGTACGAGCGCCCGATCCCCCAGGCGCAGAGCGCCACGGCCGAATTCTCGTTCGCGCTGGCCTCGCTCGCGCTTCTCGTCGGGCTCTACGCGGTCCACCGGCTGGTGATGCGGCGATGAGGTCCGGCTGGTCCACGCGCCGCCTGACCGTCGCGCTATATCCGTTCGGAGCGGGTGCGGCGGCCGTGAATGTTTTCTTCCTGTCGCTCATCCTGTCGTGGATCGGTCTGTCGGTGCTGACGCCCGTGCAGTCGGTCCTGAGCGGCTGCATCATCGGCATCCCCGCCAGCTGGGCCTTCGCCCGACACCTGCGCAGTCTGATGGATGGCGTGGACGCGGCATGACCGGCTGGCCGGAATTCGCGACGGCGCTCGCGCTGTTCGTCGGCACGCATTTTCTGCCGACCCGGCGCGGGCTGCGCGACAGGCTGATCGAGGTCATGGGCCGGCGCGTGTATTTCTCGGTCTACGGGCTGGTGTCGCTGCTGGTAGTGGTCTGGCTGACCGTGGCCGCGAACCGCGCGCCTTATGTATCGATCTGGTCGCAGCTCGAGTGGCACCGATGGGTCCCGACGCTGGTCATGCCGGTCGCGATCCTTCTCGCGGTGCTCGGGGCAGGGGTGGCGTATCCGCACACCCTCGGCGGCCGGCGCTCGGGCGGGTTCGACCGCTCAGCCCCCGGAGCGGCCGCGCTGTCACGGCACCCGCTCCTGTGGGCGTTGACGCTCTGGTCGTTGGCACATCTCGTCGCGAATGGCGACGTCGCGCACGTGATCCTGTTCGGCGGCTTTGCGCTGCTGTCGGTGGGCGCGATGGCCATCTTCGACCGGCGCGCGCGGCGGTCGATGAGCCCGGAAGACTGGGCGGCAGTTCAGCGGAGAACGCACATTCTGTCGCTCGCGCCCTTGATGAGCCGCAGGTGGCTCCGGGAGTGTCGGGCGACATTGGTTCGCTCTGCCCTCATTACCTTCGGCCTCTTCCTGATGATCATCCTCCTGCACGAACCTCTGATCGGGGTTTCTCCGCTGCCGCGTTAAAGGTTTTGCGATAGCGCAAAGTGGGGCGTCGGCGGGTTGGTTATGAGAGGGGCATGGAAAACCTCGATCAGCTCAGGGCCCTCGGCCTCTTCGACTCCCGCGTCCCGCGCTACACCAGCTATCCGACCGCCCCGGTCTTTTCCCCGGCGGTTGGTGCCGACTTCCAAGCAGAATGCCTTGAACGGCTCGACCCGGCCAAGCCGGTATCGGTGTACGTCCATATACCCTTCTGTGAACGGCTCTGCTGGTTCTGCGCGTGCCGCACGCAAGGCACCAAGACGCTGAGCCCGGTGGAAAGCTACCTCGACACGATCGAGGCCGAGCTTGCACATATCGCCGTGCACCTGCCGCGCGGCGTGCGGATGGGCCGGCTCCATTGGGGCGGCGGCACGCCGACCATCCTGCCGCCAGCGATGATCCACCGCCTGTCGCAGAGCCTGAAGGCGGTCATCCCGCCCGCCGAAGAGTTCGAGTTCTCGGTCGAGATCGATCCCACCATGGTGGACGACGCCAAGATTGCGGCACTGAAGGACGAAGACATGTCGCGCGCCAGCCTCGGCATCCAGGACTTCTGGGACAAGGTCCAGAAGGCCATCGGGCGCGAGCAGTCCTTCGAGGCGACCGAGCGTTGCGTCCGTGCACTGCGAGATGCCGGTGTCGTGTCGCTGAACACTGACCTCGTCTACGGACTGCCGTACCAGACGGTCGACACGGTGCGCGCGTCGGTCGAAAAAGTTCTGTCGCTGGCGCCGGACCGGGTCGCCCTGTTCGGTTACGCGCACGTGCCCCACATGTCGAAGCGGCAAAACCTCATCGACGAGGCGACGTTGCCAGGCGACGTGGAGCGTTACCATCTCTTCTGCGCGGCATCCGCGATGTTCCAGGAGGCCGGGTTCGACGCGATCGGCATCGATCATTTCGCGCGGCCGGACGACGGCCTTGCCACCGCGATGCGCAAAGGCCGGCTGCGGCGCAATTTCCAGGGCTACACCGAGGACACCTGCGGGACGCTGATCGGCCTTGGCGCGTCGTCGATCTCGCGGTTCGATGGCGGCTATGTCCAGAACGCCGCCGCGACCGGCGCCTACACCCAGCGTATCGATGCCGGAACGCTGGCGGGATATCGCGGCTACTGCCTGACCGAACAGGACAAGCTCCACGCCCGCGCGATCGAGATGCTGATGTGCGATTTCCGGATCGACAGCCGGACGCTGAGGGCCGAGTTCGGAGATGTTTGCGGCGCCCTCGCGCCGATCCACGGCACCGTCGCCGCGAAGTTTCAGGGCATGGCCGAACAAATGGGCGAAGACCTGCGGATCCGGGAAGAGGGCCGTCCGCTCACCCGTATCATCGCCGCCGAGTACGACCAGTTCCGCAGCATCGGCGCGACCTTCTCGCGGGCATCCTGAACCCGGCGGGAGAACGGTGGTGCCGGCAGATGGTTCGGCACCACACGAGTTTGCGCTGGCGCAAGCTTCTGACAGAATCCCATTGTCTTGCCCGCCTGACCTGACGATTCCACGTATCTGCCGGCTTCGATCCTTCCTATCGTCGGGGCACTGAAAGAGAGACCTTCCGAAGGAGCACACTGATGTTTCCCATGCGCGCCCAAGCCATCCTCCTGACATCTGCCGGAGCCCTCTTTGCGCTCTTCGCGACGGGACTCGGAGCGATGCTTTTAATCGCGGGTGGGCTGCTTGATCCGGGGCATGTCGCGGCCTTCGGAATGCCGATGCAGGTGGCGCTGGTCGCATTCGGCGCGGCCTTCGCGGCGGCTGCCCTGATTCTTGCGTTGCGCGGAGGCCGCCGCGCGCGCTGATCCGACCGCATTGGCCTCTGTGCCCGACCGATGTATGTCTGATCCCGGACCACCCGTCGGCGGTGCGCCGCAGGCAAGTCTTCAGAGGTCTGGAGCAATCGGGCCGTCTCGCCGCGCCGCATGGCGATGTTCGTGTTCTTCTCCCTGCCCGGTGTCTCGGCGACGTCCCGGATCACGCGAACTCCGGCGATCTGGACGCGATCCACGCGTCCATTGCGCAGGTGGGGCTGGCGCTTCTGCGGATATCGTGCGGCTCGATGGCCGAGCCATCCTGGCCGCGGGGCCGCTGGTCGAGCGCTTCGGGACAGCGCGTGATGCAGACGAGGCTGTCACTCATCGTCGTGGCGATGCTGACGATCATGGCCGGCGCCGTTCTTGCAAGCATTCCGCTCGTCACCCTGAGGCTGACCCTCCAGAGATTCGGCATGGGGGTGGAAGAAATCGGTATCAAAAACGACGGCGCGACGTCGAACGCATCATCGGGCGCCGATTCCTGCATGGCTGCTTAAGCCTTGGCACAGTGGGCGGTGCGCAGAATCTGAATTCTCTCGCGTTTCCCGTCGCGTGGCATTCCGGAATCATCGCGGTGTTCGACCTCGCATGATCGTCTGGGCCATGCGTTTCGTTCCCGCCGGAGCCGGACGCGAAGTGCGGGCGATCCCGCTGGGCATGGACCTGAAGGTGGCCCCGCTCTGGATCGATGACCGCCTGGTGCTCATCGCGATCATCGTGCTTGCCATGGCGCTGGCCGAAGGCGCGGCCAAGGACTGGCTTCCGATCCTGATGGTCGACGAATACGGGTTAATCGAGCCACCGGTTCTCTCGTCTCTCTTGTTTTCGCCATCGCCGTGACTGTCGGCGCGCTTGGAGGAGGATGCTTCCTCGGTCGCTTCGGCCGTGCGGCGGTGATCCGATCAAGCGCTGTCTTGGGAGCACTGGGTGTAGCGAGTCTTTATCGCCGAAGATCCCATCCTCGGCGGGCTGGCCATGATCTTCTGGCGGCTTGGCGTGTTGCTGGGATTCCCGGTGGCCTTGTCGGCGGCCGGTGACTCGGGGCCGATTCCGTTGGCGAGGGTGTCGGCCCACGCAACGCCCCACCTGATCGTGCTCGAGGCCGTCCTATTCGCCGCCGTCATCGCGCCCGCAGTGCGGGGGGCGGGCACCATCAGCAGCACGGATGCGGTGACTGGTGAGTACCCACCGCCCTTTTTTGGAAAGACGGATGAAGTGCAGCGCGGTCAGGAGATCGCTAGGTTCACCTCGACCCGGATATCGGGGCGCGACCGATCCGCCGCGACGCTTCCGACATGGGCGCGGGGTGCGAGGCCGGCATCCATGAGGTTGGCCAGCGACTGGTTGTCGATGCGGGGCACATAGCCAAGCGTATCACCCTCGACCGTCCACACGGCGACAGCGCGAGGGTCGTAGTCATTTTCGGGTTCGCGCACCAGGCGTAGGGGCGCACCCGCGCGAAGCGCGCGCGCGGCGCGCCGCTCCGCCCCGGCGACATAGGTGTGCAAGAGGGGCACCTCGCGCGCCGTAACGCCGTCACTGGCCGCTGCTGCCATACCGGCGCCGCTCGCGGCAGCCACGCCTCCGCTGGCAATGAAGCCTCGTCGAGTCCAGGCGGTCATTGCAGATCCCCCCCCTCCGTGTCCGGCAGCTGGTGGGCCTGCGGATATGTTCCCGGACGTGCGGCGCCCGGATCCGGCACCTCGTCCAGCGGCTCCATCGGGCGGATGCTGAACTCGCCCTTGCCGTCGATCGAGGGGCCCTCGCTCCAGCGGCCGCGAGGCGGCTCGGCGCCATCGGCGGTGAAGCCGAGGTAGACGTAGTTGAAGTCCTGGTTCTCGGCTTCTTGCGGGAACGAATTCGGGACCGGCATCCGCGGCCGCTCTTCCTCGAGTTCTTCGATCATCGCTTTCCACTGGTTCTGGTGCATCGTGTCGCGCGCGATGAGGTAGGACAGCATGTCGCGCATCCCCGGGTCCTGCGTCATGTGGTAGAGACGCGTCGCCAGCGTCCGCCCAGTGCCTTCGGCGGTGATGTTTGCATACATGTCGCCGGCGATGTTGCCCGAGGCGTAGACGTGGCTCATGTCGAACGGGACGCCGTCTGCATCCACGGGCAGCGCCGCAAGACACGCCGACAGGAACTGTCGAAAGTTGCGCTCGCCCATGAACGACCCCACGGCCGCATCCTGCGCACCCTCTTCCTGAAGCTCGAGCGGTGCGCCCTCGAGGTTCAGCGCCACGGCCGTCGCGAGCATCTCGATGTGACCAAGCTCTTCCGAAGCGGTGTTGAGCAGCATGTCGCGATACTTGCTCGGACCGCGCATCCCCTAGGCCTGGAACATGTACTGCATCGCCACGCGGATTTCGCCTTCGATGCCGCCGATCGCCTGCTGCAGGGCGCGTGCGAACGTCGGATCCGGCGTCTCGACACGTACGGGGAACTGCAGCCCTAGTCAGTGTAGAGCATCAGCCTTCTCCAGTGGTTCAGCTCCTGGAGCAGGTACATCATCAACCGCATCCACGATGACTTGTTCCGGGCCTCGTCATCAGGAAATTTCCGAGGGCGCCGCAACGCCTGCGACGCGGCGCCTTCTGCCGCATGAGGCAGGTTGAAACCCCGCCCGCCCCGTGTTCTCTGCGCAGGGCAAACGAGGGAGGAAGATGTCATGACGATCAAGCTGACGCGCCGCGCGGCGATCACCTGTGCCGCGGCACTAGCCGCCGTTCCCGCTGTCGCGCAGAACGCCTGGCCGACGCAGCCGGTGCATGTCTATGTCGGCTTTCCGGCCGGGTCCTCGCCCGACACGCTGGCCCGCATCATCACCGAGCCGCTGGCGCAACGCCTCGGCCAACCGGTTGTGGTCGAGAACAAGCCCGGCGCGGGCGGCGTGATCGGCGTGCAGCAGATGCTGGCCGCCTCCGGCGACGGCCACACGTTCGGCACGACGATCAACGGCCCCCTCACCACCGCGCAGCGGCTGATGGACGACACCGGTTTCGACGTCGAGGCCGACATCGCGCCGGTGACGCTGATCGCGACGTCGCCGCTTGTTCTCGCGGTGTCGACCGATTCCGGCATCTCGGACCTTGAGGGCTTCATCGAAGCTGCTGGCGCCGAGGAGGATGCGCTGGCTTACGGGTCGGTGGGGCAGGGGTCGGGCGCGCACCTGACGGCAGAACTGTTCGCGGACGCTGCCGGCGTCAGCATGCTGCACATCCCCTTCACCAGCTATGCCGAGGTCACGACCTCAATCATCGGGGGCGAGATCGACGCGGGCTTCATGGCACCTTCGGCCGCGCTGCCCCATGTCGAAGCCGGCAAGATGCAGATGCTCGGCATCACCTCGGCCGAGAGCTTTCCGCAGGCGCCCGACGTGCCGGTGATGGCGGGCAGTGCCGGCCTGCCCGAGGACTTACGCGCCGAGCTGTGGAACGCGTTCATCGCGCCCGCCGACACCGACCCCGAGGTGATCGAGCGGCTCAACACCGAGATCAACGACATCCTCGCCGACCCCGAGGTGCAGCAGAAGCTGCTCGACATCGGCTGGCAGGCCGAGCCGGGTACCTCGCAGGAGCTTGCGGAACGGATCGCGACCGACACCGAGATGTGGGGCGCTGTGATCGACCGGGTTCAGGCGGACCAGTAGATAAAGGATGAGGCGCGACTGGGCTGACATTGCCGGCGGCCTTGCCCTGGCCGCTGTCGGAGCCTTCGCCGCTGGCTGGGCGCTGACGCATTACGACATTGGCACGTTGCGCCGGATGGGGCCGGGGTTCTTTCCCGTCGTTCTCGGGACGCTCCTGACCGTGCTGGGCCTGATGGTCGGGCTGCCGGCATGGCGGCGCGCCGGCGCACCGGCGAGGTTCGAGCCGCTGGCCGTGGTGGCGGTCCTCGCGTCGATCGTGATCTTTGGGGCGGGGCTGTCCCACGTCGGGCTCGTCGGAGCCACGGGGTCAGCGGTGATCGTCGCGACGCTCCCCGCTCCGCACTCTGGATTGACGTGGCGGATCGTGCTGACGGCGGCGGTGACGGCGCTGACGGTGCTGGTGTTCAGCTTCGGGCTGCGCATGACCCTTCCCCTCTGGCCGCGCCTGCCGTGACGACCTGGGAGGGCCTTGTCTACGGCATGGGCTTCGCGCTTCAGCCGGGCGTGCTGATCTACTGCCTGCTGGGCGTGGTCCTGGGCTCGTTCGTCGGCGTGCTGCCGGGGATCGGCGCGATGGCCGCCATCTCGCTGCTGCTGCCGATCACCTACTACATTACTGCCGAGGCCGCCCTGATCATGCTGGCCGGCGTGTATTACGGTGCGCAGTATGGCGGCGCCGTGGCGTCGATCCTGATGCGGCTGCCGGGGACGCCGCAATCGGCGATCACCTCGCTCGACGGATATCCGATGGCGCGGCAGGGGCGGGCCGGGGTGGCGCTGTTCGCGGCGATGGCGTCGTCCTTCGCCGGCTCGATCATCGGGATCGCAGTGCTGGTGGTGCTGGCGGGATGGCTGTCACGTGCAGCCACCGCCTTTGGCGCCGCGGATTACGCCGCGATGATGATCCTCGGCCTCGTCGCTGCCTCGACCATCGGGACGGACCGACCGGCCAAGGGGTTCGCGATGGTGGTACTGGGGCTGCTGCTGGGCTGCGTCGGAACGGACGTGAACTCTGGCGTGCAGCGCTTCACCTTCGGGCAGACGGAGATGCTGGACGGGATCAACCTTGTCGCGCTGGCCATGGGCCTTTTCGGTGTGGCCGAGGTCATCGCCAATGTCCGCGATCCCGACCGGCAAGGCGTGGCCGAGCGGATCGGCCTGCGCCGCCTGATGCCCGGGCGTGAGGACCTGCGGCGCATGAGCTGGCCCACCATCAGGGGCAGCGCGCTCGGCAGCTTCTTCGGCGCTTTGCCGGGCACGGGATCGACACTGTCGTCCTTCCTCAGCTACGCGATGGAGCGGCGTGTCGCCCGCAAGCCCGAACGGTTCGGCGAGGGCGCGATCGAGGGCGTGGCCGGCCCCGAGGCGGCGAACAACGCGGCCGCCATCACGGCCTTCGTGCCGACCCTGACCCTTGGCATCCCGGGCGACCCGATCATGGCGCTGATGCTGGGCGCCCTGGTGATCCACGGTATTCAACCGGGTCCGCTGATGCTCGAAGCCCGCCCCGAGATGTTTTGGGGGCTGGTGGCCAGCTTTGGCATCGGAAACCTGCTGCTCCTGATCCTCAACCTGCCCCTGATCGGCATCTGGGTGGCGATGCTGCGCATCCCGTTCCGGTGGCTCTACCCGGCGATCCTGGTGTTCGTCTGCCTCGGCGTCTATTCGGTCAGGGGGCTGAGCTTCGACATCCTCGCCGTGGCCGCGATCGGCCTTGCCGGCTATCTGCTGGCGATCGCCTCCTTCAGTCCGGCGCTGCTGCTTCTGGGCTTCGTCCTTGGTCCGCTGATCGAGACGAACCTGCGCCGCGCGCTCCTGATCTCTCGCGGGGACCCGATGGTGTTTCTCGAGCGTCCGGTCGCCGCGGGTTTCGTTTTGGTGACCGCTGTGCTTCTGCTCAGTTCGGTTTGGCAGGCGTGGCGGATGAGGCGCGGCTGAGAGAAGCGCGTCAAGCAACGAGGTCGGGCCATAGCTCATGCGGGTTTTCGCCGGGTTTGGCTTGACCAACCTGCAGCGCTTCCCGAGACAGGCGGCGTTGCATGCAGGGGTGCGTCATGACCGTTTCGCTTATCAATGCCCGCAAGACCTTCGGCGGCCAGACTGCCGTGGACGGCGTGACAGCTGAGATCGGAGAAGGAGAGTTCTTCGTGATCCTCGGCCCCTCCGGCTGCGGAAAATCCACCCTTCTGCGGCTGATCGCGGGGCTCGAGCGGTGCGACGGCGGCGAGATCGCAATTGGCGGGCGGACCGTATCGGGGCCCGGCCGACATGTTCCGCCCGAAGAGCGGGACGTGGGCGTGGTCTTCCAGTCCTACGCGCTCTGGCCGCACATGGATGTGCGGGATAACGTCGCCTTCCCGATTGAAAGCGCCGGCCGTTCGCGCGCCAAGGCACGCGTCGAGGCTGCCGATCATCTGCGGACAGTGGCGCTCGAAGAGTTCGCGGCGCGCCGGCCGGCCGAGCTGTCGGGCGGTCAGCGTCAGCGTGTCGCTTTGGCGCGCTGTCTTGCCGGCGGCGCGCATACCGTCCTGATGGACGAACCGCTGGCGAACCTCGACCCGCATCTGCGCGCCAACATGGAGGAGGAGATCGCCGCCTTTCACCACCGCGCCGGGGCCACCACCATCTACATCACCCATGACCAGCGCGAGGCGATGGCGCTGGCCACACGCGTCGCCGTCATGGCGCGAGGCCGTTTCCAGCAGGTGGCCACGTCGCAGGAAATCCATGATCGGCCCGCGACGGAAGAGGTCGCGCGCTTTATCGGGCGCGCCGCCATCTTGTCGGCTCGGATAGCTACCGATGGTGCGGCCATGATCGGCGGCCAAGCGGTGCCGGTCGCAAGGGCCAACACGTCGCAGCGGGAAGGCTCGGTCGTGGTCCGTCCCGGCGACATCCGGCTGGGCAGCGGACCTTTCACAGCTCGGCTTGACCGGGTTTTCTATCGTGGTGGCGCTTGGGAGGGGCTGGCTGTAGTCCAGAACCTGGCGGAGCCGCTGCCGGTCAGCAGCCCGCGGCCCCTTACCTCTGGCGCAGAGGTTGCGCTGTCGATCGAGGGCGGTTGGCTGCTGCCGGACGCAGGTTCAGAGGCGCCAGGGCACGACGCCGGGCGGCAGTCGGCGGCCGAAGCGGTCGAGTAGCGCCATCAGAACCACGGTCGCCAGCACGGTGACCGTCGACATCGCCGCCGCGAGCGTGGTGTAGCCGCCGTCCTCGTAGTTGAAGATCGTGGTGCCGATGGTCTCGTTCCCGCGCGACCAGAGCAGCGCCGAGACGGTGACCTCATTATAGGCGGTCAGGAACACGAGGATCGCCCCCGACGCGGCCGCAGGAGCCATCAGCGGCAGGTGGATCCGCCGCAACCGCCGCCCGAAGCCCGCGCCCGACACCCGCGCCGCGTCGTCCAGCGACGGGTCGAGCTGCCCGGCGGCGGCGGAAACGGGCTTGAGCGCGACCGCGAAATAGGCTGTCAGGTAGGCTAGGAAGATCAGCCCCAGCGTGTTGTAGAGCGAGAACCCGCTGCCGAGGATCGGCCGGATGTAGACGAGGATGAAGGCAACTGAGATGACGAGGCCGGGGATGGCGTAGCTGATCTCGGCCAAGGTCGCGACGGTGCCGCCGCCGGTCTGCGCGAGCCGCCACCGCCGGGCGCCGAAATAGGCCACGAGTGCCGCGAACGCCGCCAGCGTCAGCGCGGCGCAGCCGGCTACGATGCTCGAGTTGCGGAAGGCGCGGGCAGGGGCGCTCTGGCGGACAAGGACGTCGGCGAAGTTGTCCCATGTCAGCGTGTCGAACGTCAGCGGCACCCCGTAGGTCGAGACGAGGGAGGTTGCCACCAGCGACGTCAGCGGCAGCGCCAGCGTAGCTACGACAAAAAGGGCGAGTGCCACCTCCCACAGCGGGCGGGCGTGGCCCAGGTCGATACGCAGCGCCGGTTGCGGCGGGCCGATGAGCCCGGCCCGCACCACGCGCTGGAGCCACGATTGCAGCGCCACCGCCAGCACCGCAACCACCGCCAGCACCATCGAAAGGACGGCAACGTCCGTCAGTACGCTTGGCCCAAAGCCCGCGAGCTGCCGCCAGATCAGCACCGGGAGCGTCACATATCGGCCGGGCACACCCAGAAGCGCAGGGATGCCGAAATTGCCGAGCGCCGAGACGAAGGCCAGCGCCAGAGCGGCAATCAGCGAGGGCGCCAGTAGCGGCAGCAGGATCCGGCGCAGCAGGCGCGGGGGCCTAGCACCGGCGATGCGGGCGGCCTCGCTGACCTCGCGGGGCAGGCCGCGCAGGGCCGCGAGCACCACGAGAAAGACCAGCGGCGTGTGCTGGATCGTCAGAAGCAGGATCACCCCGCCGCGCGAATATAGCGGATGGGCCGCGCCGATCGGGGGCGCGAGGCCGAGCCAGCCGAGCACCGGGCTCGACGGACCGAGCGCCTGGATCCACGATATCGCCGTGACATGCGGCGGGATCATCATCGGCAGCAGAAGAAGGAAGACGAAGACGCCCTTGCCGCGCAGGTTGGTCAGACCGATCACGAAGGCCAGCACCGTGCCCAGCACGAGGGCTGCGAGCGCCGAGCACGCGCCGCTGTCGAGGCTGTTGAACAGCGCGCGGCGGGTCGCCTCGCTGGCCAGTGCCTCGCGAAGCGGGCCAAGGCCGTCGGATAGTCCGGTCCAGAACAGTCGGCCGAGCGGCAGCAGGAAAAGGCCTGCCGCCGCCGCCATAAGCCCGGCGAGAGCAAGGCCTTCGCCGCTTATGGATCGTCGCATCAGCCCCCGAACATCTCGGTAAAGCGCTGCTTGTTGGCCTTGTCGTTGGCCAGCGCCGCGGCGGGATCGAAGTCGATCACCTTGATCTCTGAGCGGTCGGGGAAGTAGTCGGGCGCGGCCACGCCGGGATGCGCGGGCAGGTAGCCTTGTTGCGCCGCCAGTTCCTGGCCCTTCTCGGACAGCAGGAAGTCGACGAAAGCTTTCGCCGTCTCGACGTTCTGGGCCGTTTCGAGGATCGCGACAGGCTCGGTCACGGCCGAGACGCCTTCCTCGGGGAAGACGAAGCCGACCGGCGCACCGTCCTGGATGTTGCGGAGGGCGAGGAAGTCCACGACGAAACCATAAAGCGACTGGCCGCCCGCGACGGCCTGATAGGTGCCGCCGTTGCCGCCCTGAGCGATGGCGCCCTGGTCGGCGAGGCCTTCGTAATAGTCCCAGCCGAGTTCCGGCAGACCGGTGAGCGACACCATGTGGATTGTCGCCGCACCCGATTCCAGCGGCGAGGGCATGACGATGTTGTTCTCGGCCTCGGGCTTCAGCAGATCGGAATAGCTCTCGGGCACCATCTCGGCCGCGTCGTTGTAGACGATGCCGGTGGTGATGAGCTTGGTCGAGAAATAGTGTCCCTCGGGGTCCATCAGGCCCTCGTCATAGGCCGAGACGTCGGCCTCGGGATAGGCCATCAGGCGGCCTTCCTGCTTCAGGCTTTCCATCGTCACCGTGTCGGCGATCAGGAGGACGTCGGGCTGCGGCTGGCCGGCCTCGAACTCGGCACGCAAGCGTGCCATCATCTGGGTGGTGCCATCGCGGACCCAATCGACCTCGACATTAGGGTACACTTCCTTGAAGGCTTCCACGGTCTGCTGAGCATCCTGGTCCGGCTGTGACGTGTAGAGGACGAGCGTGCCCGAAAGGTCTTGAGCGTCGGTGTCCTGAGCCAGTGCGGGAGCGGCGGTCAGCGCCGCGGCAAGCGCGAGGATGGCAGTGCGTTGCATGGATGTCTCCTGAGTTACCTGCGGGCTGCCGCCTACCAGTTCTATGTGACAGATCTGCGAAGGATCAGCCATCATGAGGAGCCGGCCGATGACGTCCGCTGCAGCCCCCGCGGCCGAGTTTGTACAGCGATGCAACGTCGCAACGGGCGCAACTGTTGAGTTCGAGATTGGCACCGCTGGGACATCCGGTCACTTCGCAAGGCAGCCGGCTTGGTCGTCTTCTGCCGCTCCATCAATAATTTGTTGACCATGCGTTAATTCTTCATCCGGATGGAAAGAAGATCTTAGGTCTGCCGGGGCATGGTGCCGTCAAGGAGACAGCAATGGCCGGGAATCAGACCGTCAAGCACCTGCGCAACCAGCTGATCGCAAGCATTCTTCTGCTCGCGGTATTTGCCGCGCTGCCTTTGCTCATCGTCGGCAAGAACAGTGTCGGGCGCATCGATTCGGCTGCGGCGGAAAGGGAGAAGGCGCAGACTGTCGCTGCCGTCACGCGCCGACTCGACGATCTGCCCGTCGAACAAAGAAGCGCAACCGTCTGGGACGAAGCGGTCGTGAAAGTCGAAGACAACGATGCCGATTGGATGGACAACAACCTCGGCATCTGGATGCACGAGTACTTCGGACATGACGCGAGCTTCGTTCTCGATCCCTCGCTCGATCCGATCTACGCGGCCGTCGACCGTGAAAGACGTGCGCCGGAGACGTTCGACGCCGTAGCATCCCAGGTTCTCCCGCTGGCGGAACGGGTACGGGACGTGGTCCTTGCCGGGGACCGCGACCTTGAGGAAGTCTCCAAGTCCGCCTACGCCGCACTGGAGGGCGGCCCGGCCGTCGTCAGCGTCATTCCCATCATTCCCGATACGGAAAACCTGGACCTCGCGCCTCAGGATACCCACCTCCACGTCGCTGTGGACTATCTCGACGCTGCGTATGTCGAGTCCGTCACTCACGGCCTGGCGCTGTCGGATCCTGTCATCGCCGGGCCGGAAGTGACCCTGCTGCCCGAAAGCTCTATCGCGTTCGAGAATGATGAGGGCGCCGTCGTCGCGCGATTAGGGTGGACGCCGTCCCGGCCGGCTCGCGGACTGGTGGCCGCACTTTTGCCTCTGATTGTCCTCTGGCTGCTTGGGGGCACCATCATCGTCCTTTCGCTGACGCGGCGCTTGATCCGGACAACAGAGAAGCTCCAGCAAAGCGAAGCGCATGCCCGGTATCTGGCTTTTCACGACCCCCTGACGCGATTGCCGAACCGCGCCCTGTTCGAAGATCGGCTCAACCAGGCGCTGGCGACGATCGTGCGAGGCGGGCCCCCCGTCACATTGCTGATGCTGGACCTCGACCGGTTCAAGAACGTCAACGACACGCTGGGACATCCCGCCGGCGACGAGATGATCCGTCAGGTCGGCGCCCGGATCCAGAGCCGAATTCGCCGGAGCGATACCGCCGCCCGCCTGGGGGGTGACGAATTCGCCGTCATCCTTGTAGGCGAGATCGAGGGAGGCGACCTCGACGCCTTCTGTGAAGATTTAATCGCCGAGATCTCTCGTCCCTACGATCTGTTCGGCAACCCCGCCCATGTCTCGGCCAGCGTCGGCGCTTGCCGCGCGGAGGAAGGGAATGAGGATCCGGACGAGCTTGTCCGCCGCGCGGACGTTGCGCTGTACCATGCCAAGGGCGCAGGCCGTGCGCAGCATTGTCTATTTTCCGACGATATCGATACGCGGGCGGCTGTAACGCTTGGCTAGCGGTGTGCAGCGAGAGGCCATCGCGCCACCTCCGGCTCTCTCTCTCGCCGTTCGCTGCCGAAGATGAGCGAACCCACCCCAGGCATTGCCGACCTTTCCGGTCGAGCCAGCCGATCCGGTGGCGTGCTTGCGCGATCTTAACCAGTCTCAGACGCAAGCTGGTGATCCCGTGCAGGCCGTCGAGTGTCCTGCGGACGTCAGCCGCCGCGATACGACGAAAGGCGACCCCGCGAAGCAACCGCGCTTGCTGACCCGCGTTGGCCCTTCATGAGATATATCGCCCTCGTCTGCCTCGCTGTATTTCTGCCCCTGTCCCTCTCAGCGCAGGATGCAGCCTCTTTGGCTCCTGAAACTGGTATCGGCGTCGGACCTATACGGGTCGGCGTCGCCGCGAATCCGCCTTACGCGCTAGACGCTGGGGACGGTGCATGGCTTGGCATGGGCATCGACATCTGGCGTCTTGTCGCAGAGCGCGAGGGTTGGTCCTATGAGCTGGTCGCGGCGGGACCTGACGACCTGCAGAGCGGCACTGTGGACGTCCTTCTTCCGGTGGTGGCGAACCCCGCGCTCGAAGATCGAGCGGACCTGTCCCTGCCGTTTCACACCGCCACCATGGGAGTCGCGGCAGAGCGCGAGTCCCGGCTTCTGTCAGTTATGCGCGGGTTTGCCTCGTGGCGCTTTTTGCAACTCGTGGTGTCTCTGTCCGCGCTTCTACTGGTTGTCGGGGCGCTGATCTGGCTGATGGAGCGACGCCGCAACCGCGAAGAATTCAATCCCGGCGTGCTGAGGGGCTTGGGCGACGGCTTCTGGTGGGCCGGCGTGACGCTGACGACGATCGGCTATGGCGACAAGGCGCCCAAGACCCTGCTGGGGCGCATGGTGGCGATGCTGTGGATGCTGACCGGCTTGGCGGTAAGTGCGGCGTTGACTGCGGCGGTAGTGACGCTGGCGCAACCGGGCAGATCCGGAGCGCTCCCCGAGCGCTTCGCCGGAGAGACGGTCAGCGTTGTCGCCGGATCGACGACCGCCCGCTATCTGGAGTCCGCCGGGGTGCGGATCGCGCCGCGCCCGGACATGGACGGCATACTGAGCGCCTTGCAGTCGCGCGACGTCACCCGCGCCGCAGCGCCAGCCCCGGTTCTGCGATACGCAATCTCCGAGCGGGGCTCGTTCGATTTCGGCGTTTCCGTTACGACGCTCAACCCGCTGATGATCGCCTTCGCGTTTCCCGAAGGGTCGGACCTGCGCGAGCGGGCGAACCGCGCATTGCTCAACGTCCTCTCCAGCGAAACGGGTTGGGACATCATCCAGCGATACAACCAGGTCGACGATTGATGCATCAGCGTGCCTACGCCCGGTTGGAACCCGGAGGCGTGGATGTCCTGTTCCACCAAAGCACCGGTATGCGAGCATCGTAGCGTCGCATGCTAGGCTCTGGACCCATAACCAGAAGCGGCGAGGGCGATGGCCGAGAGGAAGACTTTTGGGCTTCGGTCATAACGCGTC
>NZ_JBELKF010000230.1:0-2851 GCF_042089775.1 Palleronia sp. | reverse complement strand
AGCGAGCCGGTCTATCTGTTCGGTGGCCTCGTTTTCGTAGCCCCCCGCTCGCTTGGCGAACTGTCGCGCCGCATCGATCCGCGCCTGAGTATCTCGTCGAACTTGGCGTAACCGAGCCAGTTGGTCCTCTAGAAGCGAAATCCGGCTGCCGTCGTCTTCCGGCAATGTTTCGGGCTTCCACAGCAACGCCGCCTTCAATGCCTCAACGATCCAGTCGGCATTCGGATTCTCGTCGGTGTTGCCAATAACTCCGACTGCTTTGGCTTCTGAAAAGAGGCTGATGGCCTGCTCATGCGACGTATTAACGGTTTCGTGAGCCTGTTCCAACTTTTTGGTGCTGATCCTTAGGTTCCGCTGTGCCAAGCGTAGGTCAGATTCCAGTTCGTAGCGGTCGTGGGATGAGACGCCGAGTAGGATCGGCAGCGTGTCACGTATCGCCTGCGGCTGGTATTGCTCGTTCTGGCGATAGAAAAGTTGATCCTTGTTGGCGACCAGCCCCTGCTTCTGGAATAGGTAGTAGAACGTGTGCTTGACGTTCGCGTCGTAACTGGCGCGGCTATGTTCAAGCGCTACTTCGGTGCGGTTCTCGGGAATGCCAAGCAGGCGCGACAGCAACTCCACGATGCTGTCGTCGTCGGTATTGATCGCCATATCCTGGAAGTTGGGTATCTGCAGTTCGCTCCCCCTTCGCAGCATCGCAGTGCTGCAACTGGCGCCGCCGCCGGGCGGAGTCGGCTTGGCGATCAGCACCTGCTCTTTCCCGAACTGGTAGATCACAGCGAACCAGGCTACCTTATCACGGATGATGCCTTCGGGGACGTTGAAGGAGGATCGCCCCATGCAGTATTCGATTATCTCGGAAAGCGCTGACTTTCCGGTGGAAGAGCGACCGGTGATGACGTTAAGGCCGTCTACCTTGAACTGAAGGTCACGGCGCTGGCCATCATGGCTGTAGAGGTGGATGGATTTGATCTTCATAGACGAATCCCGAAAGTCGTGTAAACGGTCGCCCGATCGGCGATGCGTGCAAATTCCCTGCCGACGATGCGCGCCGCTTTTTGGCAGGCGACGGTTTCGGCGCTTCTGGTTCCATCGACAGTCTTACGCACCTTCTTCGGTACGGTTTGGATGCGACCGTCATCCGCGACAGCGATGCAGCCTCTTTCCATCAGCAGACCAAACCCCTCGAAGGTATAAGGCAGCATCTGCGTGGCCCGGTCGGCGAAACCGACCATAATCTGCTGGTTTTTTTCCGCGATCTTGAGCAGGTAACTGCGTGGGCTGCTGGAAATCACCTCACGTGAGTCTTTGTGCAGGCACAGGGGCAGCACAAGCAGGGACAGAGAGAAAGGCATGCCGCGGTCATCTTCTCCCTCGTAGCCCTGCAGGGCACGGAACATGACCAAACCGCAGAATGCAGGGTTGAAGAGGTTTCGAATTTCGAAGGGGCGCTGATCCCATGGCTTCACGAAGCCACCCCCAGTACTTCGCTAAGGCGATCGAGAAACTTGGGATGCCAGTGGATCCTAGGTTGGGGCGTGGCATCCGCCAGAATGTGGAAGCTACCGCGGAGGACATAAGGCTCCGTCACCCGTTCGCGGATACGCAAAGATTCGATCTTACCAGTTTCGAACTGTGCCCAGTTGTAGAGAGTGGCGCCGGCCTCGCGCAGGGCTTCCTCGGCGCTATCATCCTTCAGTCTCTCGAAAACGACATCCTTGTAGCGGTTCCACTCGTCGGCGAGGAGATCTTCGTAATCTTCGACTTCTCCTGAGGCTAATAGGTTTTCGCGTGCCCACGCTGATCTCTGCTCGAATGCCCTGTAATAGTCTAGAATCGCACTTCTAATCCGGCTCGACGAGATGCCGATCTCACGCAGCTGCTTCACGAATAGGCGCGGATCCGCATCGGTATCGATCTCATCGAAGGGCATTTTTTGGCGAAAGGTAATGGGCAGGTTGTCCGCCTTATACTCCTCGTTGAAGTTGCATAATTTGTCCCAGACTTCGAAGCCGAAGATTCCTTCCGGCTTATCGGCAGTCAGTTGTTTGATTACGGCGTCGGTCCACCATCCCTCCAATCGCTGGAAAACGAACTCACGGTAATCGCGGCGGACGATCCTCATGTGTTTGTCTTTTATGGTCGTCGGGATGTCGGTGATGCGCGGGCTGCCATCAAAAATCAGGATGCGGTCGAGGAAGTCCTGCTTCTCATCATCGTTTAATTCGGCGAACGCCGCGGCAATCGGCGCGATAAGTTTCGACTTCGACTTTGCCAGCGCGGCATCGGCTAGTTCGGTTGGTGTTGCTGTTTCGCTGGAAACGCCTTGCTGGCCGGGCAGGAATCGGGAAAGGAAGGAATCAGCCGATACCTTTCCGGTGGTGAACAGGAAAAACCGAAGATTCGATGTGGCACGGCCATCCCGCTTGTACCGCGCGAGCCAGATGTTCACAGACTTCCAGAAATCAGTCGACAGGTCGGTCAGCTTGTCGCCAATCGCCTTGTGCTTGAGCGAAGCTAAGGACTTGCCACCATCATCATCGATGAAGTCGAGATCATCGTCCTTCTCAAGAAAAACGGAAGTATTTTCAGGTAACTGGAGCAAGTGAAGCAGAGCGAGACGAGCTTGGTAAATGTACCCCAGACCCTGCTCGCCGGCAGAAAACTTGTCGGTAGGCGCATCGGCCATGCGAAGTCCTCCTACATGTTCTCAGAGCCCAGACCCAATGGGGCGCCTGGCGTGATGGTTGGTCCGATTTCAAGTCTCTCGTGCCACCTAACTTGGCCGAGTCTTCTTGATCAATGGGCTAGGTCAACAATTTAGAGGCGAAGAGGTTACCTGAAATGTACG
>NZ_JBELKF010000229.1:0-2860 GCF_042089775.1 Palleronia sp. | reverse complement strand
ACGGCGCTGATGAACCGCAAGGTGGGGGGCAGCGGCGCACGCTCCGAGGAGGAGCGCACCGCGTTCCTGCGGACCTACCCGAACGGCAACATCGGCATGCCCCTCGGGCCGTGCTCGGGCATGGTCGCGATCGACATCGACACCGACGACCCGCGCGCGATCGCCGTCCTCGACCGGCTGTTGCCGCCCTCCCCGGGGGAGCGGGTGGGCAAGAAGGGCATGGTCCGCATGTACCGCTACCGCGGTGAGAAGACGACGCGCTTCCAAGCGGGTGGCGGGATGCTTTGCGAGATCCTCTCGAAGGGGACGCAGGTGGTGCTGCCGCCGTCGATCCACCCTGAGACCAAGGTGCCCTACTACGCCAACGCGCCGCTCTACGAGATCGCGAGCGCCCTGCCCTTCCTGCCGATGGGGATCGAGGAGCCGATCCGCAGCGGGCTGATCGACGCCGGGTTCGAGGTCGGCGCGCAGAACAACACCAAGGTCGCCACCTTCGTGCCCGCCGGCCAGCGGGACAACACGATGGTCTGGCACGCCGGCCTGCTGGCCCGGGCCGTCACCCGCGGTGAGCGGACCCTGCTCGAAGCTCTGGGCGAGATGGAGCACTGGGCCGACAGCTTCGTGCAGAAGGTCGTGGGCGACCCGCTCGACATCGACAAGGCCAAGCTGAAGGTCATCGAGTTCCTGAGCCGGGACGTCAACGGCCCGCGCAAGATGGGCCTGCCCACGGGCTGGGACGAGGGTCTGAGCGACAGCGAGAAGCAGAAGCTCGGCCTGACCTTCACCGAGGACAACGAGGTGTGGGGCGGCGAGCGCATCCTGAACTGGCTCTCGGTCGAGTTCCAGAAGCACCCCGATCCGGGTGGCTCCGGCCAGATTGCGGCGATCAACACCACCCTCGCCCGCATGGCGAAGGCCGAGAGCGTCATGAGCGCGATCGACGAGGAGCGCATCTTCAAGTTCATCTCGGCCCAGTCCGCCGGGACCGTGACCATGGCCGCGCTCAAGCGTGAGCTGAAGAACCTGCGCAAGGGTGACATCGAGGGCGAGAACCACGACGAGATCGCCCGTGAGGTCCACGTCCACATCAACCAGTATGGCGAGCTGCGCTATCAGGCGGGCTGCTTCTGGCAGTGGAAGGGCTCGCACTGGGAGAAGAAGCCTGAGGACGAGATCGTGAAGGTCATCTCCAACGAGTTCGGCCACTTCCCGACCTGCAAGCGCGCGTCCGACTACCACGGGGTGGCCCGCCTGCTGCGGGCGACCGCCGCCAAGGAACTGCGCCAGATCGGGATCAAGGGCGTGAACTTCGCGAACGGCTTCCTGACCGATCGCGGCGAACTGCTGCCCCACAGCCCCGACTTCGGAGCCACCTACGTCCTGCCCTACCGCTACACCCCCGAGGCCGCGGGCAACATGCCTGTCTTCAACCAGTACCTGGTCGACAGCTGGGGCCATGATGCCGACTTCGAGGAGAAGGTGCAGGCTCTGCAGGAGGCCATGGGTGTCACGCTGTTCGGCGAGGCGACCAAGTACCAGCGGGCGATCTGCCTCTTCGGTCAGGCCAACTCGGGCAAGACGGTGGCCAGCCAGATCATGCGGGCGCTCCTGCCCGAGGGCAGCTACTCCTCGGTCCCGCCGGAGAAGTGGAACGACACCTTCCTGCCGGCCGAGATGTTCGGCAAGGTGCTCAACTTCGCGGGCGAGCTGTCCGAGAGCAAGATGATCCCGGGCGAGAGCTTCAAGCAGATCGTCGAGGGCGAGCTGACCACGGCCCAGTACAAGAACCAGCAGCCCTTCAGCTTCCGGCCCGTCTGCGCCCAGTGGTTCAACTCGAACTTCCTGCCGAAGACCAAGGACACCAGCTCGGGCTTCAACCGCCGCTGGCTGTTCCTCGAGTGGAACCGCCCGGTCGAAGACGGCAAGAAGATCCCGAACCTCGCGCAGATCATCGTCGATCTGGAGCGGGAAGCGATCGCCGCGTGGGCGGTGCAAGGCTTCGAGCGGATGAGGAAGCGCAACGACTTCACCTTCCCGACGAGCCACATGGCTCTGGTGGACCAGATGGCTCAGGACAACAACTCCGTCCGCTACTTCCTCAAATCCTCGCCGCTCCTGCTGGTGGGCCAGAAGAAGACGCAGAAGGAGATGGGCGCGAACGACCTCTACAACGAATACTGGTCGTTCTGTCTGGCCTCGGGCGTCAACAAGCGGGCCTCGGCCACCAACTTCGTGCGGATGATGCGCGAACTCTCCAACAGCTTCGACTTCAAGGCCGAGGCCCGGGAGACGCCGCTGGGGGCTCAGGAGGTGATCTTCAAAGGCATCGCTCTGGCAGCCATCTAAGTCTCAGGTCCAACCCCTAGGAGTGCCGTTCATGGCCACCTCGACCCTCATCGCCGACCTCTCCAACGTCCTGAACAAGCACTCCAGCGAGGGGGCGACGGTTTGCGATCTGACGTCGGCCCTCGCCTACGTCCTGATCTGGACCAATTACATCGCCGCTGACGACCTCGACGGCGCCGCGGAGCATGTGTCGGAGCATCTCCAGCATGTCTACGAGACCCTCGGAGAAAACGGCGACCGACCAGAACCGGGCTATCGGCTGATGGTCCAGTAGAAACGAGAAAGGCCCCCGGTTCGGGGGCCTTTCTTCATTTCAGGGACCGCTCCTTCTTGAGAGGCATGCGCTTCCTAAGGCCGGCGCGGGCTCGGATCTGGTTGGCCTGACGCTCTAGGTCACGGATCTCGGCCAGATCGCGCTTGAACAGCTCGCTTTCGACATTGGATTTCAGCTCGACCAGCTCGGGCTGGCCCATCTGCAGTAGGTGTTTCATCTCGATCTCGGAAAGTGGTCGTC
>NZ_JBELKF010000228.1:0-2863 GCF_042089775.1 Palleronia sp. | reverse complement strand
TGACCCTCGCGCCGGAAGTCCTGCCTGAATTCAATGCGTTGGTGCTCGATATTACCGCAAAGGGTCACGATAGTCCCTGGCGTGCATCGCTTCGGATGGAGTCCGGCGGCATGCATGCGCAGCGCATGAAGAGCCTGTTCCTGTCGATCTTCAGCTGGGCATCGCCGTCGCACAACAACCGGATCCGCCAGACGCTGAGCGCGCTGCAGGAGATCGACGGCCAGGGCGACGCGGTCGTGCGGCTGCGCATGTCCTTCGCCACCTGGGCGCCGGTCGGGCAGGGCGAGACGCTGCGCCGGAACGCGCAGGCGGTGATGGGCACGGTCAAGCGCTGGGGCAACTCCGGCGTCGACGGCATCTCGGGCGACCCGATGGCCACGGTGCTCTCCAGCGCGCCGGGCATCACCACCGCCTCGACCGCGCCGGTGAGCTCGGGCCCGATGCGGGACGTTCTCGCGCTCATGCCGCTCGGCCGGCAGGCCTCGCCCTGGGAGCACGGCACGCTGCTGCTGCGCACGCCCTCGGGCAAGCCCTGGCCGTTCCAGCCGACCTCGTCGAAGCAGACGACCTGGATCACCCTCACGGTGGGCACCCCGGGCTCGGGCAAATCGGTGTTCCTCAACACGGTGAACTTCGCCTCGGTGCTCTCGCCCTCCATCGCGGGCGGAGACGAGCCTGTGCTGCCGCGCATCGCGATCATCGACATCGGCCCGTCCTCGGCCGGTCTGATCTCGCTCGTGCAGGAGGCCCTGCCGGCGAACAAGCGCCACCTCGCGATGTTCCAGCGGCTCAAGATGAGCAAGGAGCATGCCGTCAACGTCTTCGACACCCACCTGGGGATGCGTCGCCCGACTGCGGCGGACCGGCAGTTCATCGGCAACTTTGTCAACCTGATCTGCTCGGATGGCGATACCCCGCCCTCGAGCCCGATGCGCGGCCTGATCGGTGCTGCGATCGATCGCGCCTACGAAACCGGCAGCGACGAGCGCGAGCCCAAGCGCTACCTCGAGGGCGATGAGGCGCGGGTCGATAATGCCCTTCGCGAGACGCAGTTCGACAGATGGGAAAGCGCGTCCTGGTGGATGGTCGTCGATCACCTGATGATCAATGGCCGCCTCTACGAGGCCGAGCTGGCGCAGCGCCACGCCGTGCCGACGCTGTCGGATCTCGTGACCGCCTCGCAGGCCGAGCAGGTCCGCTCGCTCTACGGCAACGCGATGGATGCCGAGACCCATCAGCCGCTGACCGAGAGCTTCCAGCGGATGATCTCGGAAGTCGTGCGCGACTACCCGATCCTCGCAGGCACCACGCGCTACTCGATCGGCTCCAGCCGGGTCGTCTCGATGGACCTGATGGAGGTCACGAGCCGCGGCGCCAGCGCCCAGGCCCGCAAGCAGACCGCGATGATGTATATGCTCGCGCGCCAGATGATGACGCGGGACTTCTTCCTCGACGAGGCGGAGTTCCGGATCGCGGTGCGTGACGGGATCCTTCCGCAGGCCTATCTCGAGCATCACGTCACCCGGGCGCGCGACAACGCGCAGGTCCCCAAGATCATCTGCATGGACGAATTCCATCGCACCGGCGGCAACCCCTCGATCACCGACCAGGTGATGCAGGACGGCCGGGAAGGGCGGAAGTTCAACGTCGACCTGCGCATCGCCTCGCAGCTGATCGAGGACTTCCCGACGCCGATCATCGAGATCGCCTCGACGCTGCTCGTCTGCAACGTGGGCTCCGAGAACTCGATCCGGGTGATGGACGAGATGTTCGGGCTGAGCGAGGGCGAAAAGAAGGTCCTGCGCTATAACCTGCGCGGCCCGTCGCGGCGCGGTGCGCCGGTCTGGGCGATGTTCAAGCTCAAGGGCGAAGGCCAGGTCCGCCAGGAGCTGAACCTGACGCTCGGCCCGGTCGAGCTGTGGGCCTATTCGACCACCGCCGAGGACGTGGCGCTGCGCAACCGCCTCTACGAGAGCCTCGGGCCGCGCCTGGCGCGCCGCGTGCTCGCCGCGCGTTACCCGGGCGGTTCGGCCAAGTCCGACATCGAGACCCGCATTGCGCGGCTCGAGGAGCTCGGCGAACGGCTCGACGACGACAGCCGTGGCGACGTGATCGGCAAGCTTGTCGAGGAGCTGAAGGCCCAGGCCTATGCGATGAGCTCGGCCGACGCCGCCTGATCCATTCCCCCCGGGGCCGCCACGCGCGGCCCCGGGTCCTTTCCGGACCGCGATCCGGACCCCTTTCTGACAGGACGTCTCATGACCAGATCCATCCGCACACTGCTTCTGGGCTGCGCTGCCGTGCCGCTCATCGCCGGCGCCGCGGCGGCCGAGCCCGTCACCGCCGAAATGGTGACCGCCCTGATCGGCGCCGAGGTGACCACGGGCGGCGGTGTTCCCACCGGCGAATACCTGCGGTTCCGCGACTTCTCCGCGACCAGCGATGTCTACCAGATCGACGCCGCGGCGCTTCTGGTGCCCGCGCAGGCCGACGGCCCGCTCAACTTCCTGCTCGAGGAGCCCCGCATCAGCCGCATCGGCAGCGAGGGCGGCGGTGTCGGTGCGCAGAGCCTGCAGGGCACCGACATCTCCGTGCTCCGCTCGATCCTCGCCGACACCTTCTTCAGCGGGTCGTGCGAGAATGGCGGGGCAGAGGTTCTGATCGAAGGGCAGGACGTCGCCTTCTGGGCCGACGAGGACCTGGCGGCCATGGCCGGCGGGCGCGCGCGCCGCGAGGAGACGCGCATGGGCTATGTCCAGGTGCGCATGGTCGAAGGGCCGGGCTGCTCGGAAGTCATCGAGCTGGTCAGCTCCGACGTGAAGGCCAGCACGCCGACCGGCGGGACCGCCCGCTTCGACGAGCT
>NZ_JBELKF010000227.1:1984-2865 GCF_042089775.1 Palleronia sp. | reverse complement strand
CTGGCCGACGACCCTGAATATCCGATCAATTACCATCATGCAGATGGCGGCATTCGACTGGCCAATACCGAACGGCAAATGGAAGGCTATCGCCATTTCGCCAGCGTCGCGAAAGGCATGGGCGTCGATTTCGAAATCATCGATGCCGAGGAATGCGCGAAACGACACCCGCTCATTTCCACCGACAACCTTCTTGGCGGCCTTTGGGACCCGCTCGACGGCGACATCGACCCCGCGCAGCTGTGCCAGGCATTGGCGCGCCGCGCCCGCCTCGCCGGAGCCGAGGTCTACCGCAACACCCCGGTCACCGGGCTGACCCAGCACAAGGACGACAGCTGGACCGTGCACACCGAGCATGGCGACATCAATTGCGAGATCGTCGTCAACGCCTGCGGCTACCGGGTGAACGAGGTCGGCGCGATGATGGGCGTGCACCATCCCGTCGCCTCGATGGAGCACCAGTATTTCCTGACCGAGCCGATCAAGGCGATCGAGGAGGCGGGCTTCCGCATGCCGCTGCTGCGCTGCCCGATCAGCGATTACTACTGCCGCCAGGAGAAGAACGGCCTGCTGGTCGGCTTCTACGAGCAGGACTGCAAGACCTGGGGAATGGACGGGATCGACCCGAACTTCGTCAACGCGCTGTGCCCCGACGATCTCGACCGGGTGATGGACGTGCTCGAAGGCGCCTTCGAGCGAATGCCGGCGCTGATGGATGTGGGCATCCACTCCGTCGTCAACGGCCCGATCACCTACACCATCGACGGCGCGCCGCTGGTCGGCCCGATCCCCGGCAAACGCAACGCGTTTTGCATCATCGGCCTGCGCGCCGGTCTTGGCGAAGGCGGCGGCCATGGCTGGCTGCTGGCGCAGCAGATCGT
>NZ_JBELKF010000227.1:0-1974 GCF_042089775.1 Palleronia sp. | reverse complement strand
ATGGCGAGGCCTGCTACGACACCTGGGTCATCGACCCGCGCCGCTTCACCGGCCATGCCAACGTCGAGCTGACCGCATTGAAGGCGATCGAGGACTACCAGAACGAGTTCCGCTTCCACTTCCCGCATGAGCACCGCCCCGCGGGCCGCCCGGCCAAGACCACGCCGCTGACCCCGATCCTCGCCGCCGAGGGCGCCGAGTTCGGCACCGTCAATGGCTGGGAGCGCGTGGCCTATATCAAGCCGAGCCCCGATTTCGAGGAAACCCACAGCTTCAGGTTCAACGAGACCTTCCCCGTCGTGGCCAAGGAGATCGAAGCGGTGCGCACGGGCGTCGGCATGGCGGAGGTCAACGGCTTCAACCGCTTCGAGATCACCGGCCCCGGCGCGCGCGACTGGCTCGACACCATGGTCTGCGGCCGCATCCCGCGCAAGGATGGCAAGGTCGGCCTGACCTACCTCTTGAACCACCAAGGCAACGTGAAGGCCGAGGCGACGCTCGCCAATCTCGACGCTGATACCGTCTGGTACGGCTCCGCCGCGGCTTCCGAATACCATGACATGGACTGGCTGGAGGCGCATCTGCCCAAAGACGGCTCGGTGCAGATCCACTCGCTCACCAACGACTGGACGATCCTCGTGATCGCGGGACCCAAAGCGCGCGATGTTCTGTCCGGCGTGTCGCGTGGCGACTGGTCCAAGGCGGCCTTCCCGTGGCTCTCGGTGCGCCGCGCCTTCGTCGGCATCGCGCCCGCCGTGGTCATGTCGGTCAGCTTCTCGGGCGAGCTTGCCTACGAGATCCACGTGCCCAACAACCAGCTCTATGCCGCCTATCTGGCGCTGCGGGCCGAGGGTGAAAAGCACGGGATGACGCTGTTCGGCGGCCACGCGGTGGAATCGATGCGGCTAGAGAAGGGCTATCGCCACTGGAAGGCGGACCTGATCACCGAGTTCAACCCGATCGAAAGCGGGCTCGACCGTTTCGTGAAGATCGACAAGCCGGAGTTCATCGGCAAGGCGGCGCTCGAAGAGCAGCTCGCGGGCGGGCTGAAGCAACGCTTCGTCACCTTGGCGCTCGACTGCGACCATGCGCCTGCGCATGGCGGCGACGCCATCCTCGCCAATGGCAAGCCCATCGGGACCATCACCTCCGCCGGATGGGGCCACCGGATCGGCAAGAACCTCGCCATGGGGTTCCTGCACCCGGAATACGCCGAAGTGGGCACGGAGTTGCAGGTCGAGGTGATCGGCGAACCGGTCGCGGCGACCGTGATGGATCCGGGGCTCTACGACCCCGAGAACATCCGCATCAAGGGCTGATCCGAACGCGGCATTGACGCGAGCCGAGGCCTGGCCCGGCTCGCCCTCCCCCAAGACAGTAGGAAACGAAATGAAGATACTCGTGCCGGTAAAACGGGTGATGGACTACAACGTGCAGCCCCGCGTGAAGGCGGATGGCAGCGGCGTCGACCTCGCCAACGTGAAGATGTCAATGAACCCCTTCGACGAGATCGCGGTCGAGGAAGCGATCCGGCTCAAGGAGGCGGGCACGGCGACGGAGGTGATCGTCGTCTCGATCGGCGTGAAGCAGGCGCAGGACGCGCTGCGCACGGCTCTGGCCATGGGGGCGGATCGCGCGATCCTCGTGACTGCTGCCGACGACGTGCACAACGATATCGAGCCGCTCGCCGTGGCCCGGATCCTCGCCAAGGTCGCTGAGGCCGAAGGGGCCGATCTGGTCGTCACCGGCAAGCAGGCGATCGACAACGACATGAACGCCACCGGCCAGATGCTGGCCGCACGGCTCGGCTGGGGTCAGGCGATGTTCGCCTCCAAGCTTGAAGTCGAAGGCGGCGTCGCCAAGGTGACGCGAGAGGTCGATGGCGGTCTGCAGACCATCGAGGTGCCGCTCCCGGCCATCGTCAGCGCGGACCTGCGCCTCAACGAGCCGCGCTACGCCTCGCTGCCCAACATC
>NZ_JBELKF010000001.1:0-156359 GCF_042089775.1 Palleronia sp. | reverse complement strand
ATTTTCAGCACAACGTCAGAACCAACCCGCCCGCGCCCACCGCACACCAGCCGATCCCAGCCATCAAGACCGGTCATCGTAACCAGCGGCTCTCCGCCTCAGTCACCGGAAGTCGTCTCGCCCTTAACGGCAGCAGGTCCAGCGTCGTCGTCACGGAAGGACGCGTCCTCTTGCGCGACATTGAAATGACCCACATCAGGTTCTGCTGTCTTCAAACGCAAGTAGCCGAGCACACGGTTGTCCCTCTTCGGGTCAACGACAAGGATCTCGCCCTCGTAGACCGCGAACTCCGTCAGCTCCTGAATGTTGGTGAAGTGCGAGATGACCAGCATCGGACCTTCACCCTTCCCACCGTCCCAGGTGGAGATCAGCTGGCCCAGGTTCGTGACGTTCGGTGCGCCCTGCAGCGACAAAAGAAGATTGAGGTCATCGCTGTCCATCTTGGGGAATGTCTCCCAAACGCCCTCATCAACGCGATCGTACCCAGCCCGGAGCTCTGCGTAGGTCTGCTGGTTCCGGCACCATTCGCTGACGACCACCTGGCCGAAGGTGATGTCGTTGAACGCGAGCAGCGCGCCCAGATCGCGCATGTCTTCGGCCCCCTCTTCTGACAGCGGGCGCTGATTTCCGCAGTCCTTCGGGGCCACGTCCTTCTGGTCCAGCTTGGACCAGTCGGTCGGGCCGTGGCGCATCAGGAAGACGACGTCGTCCCGCAGGAACATCTCGTCGAAGCTCTGGATGGGCTCGAAACGAAGGGCGTTGTCGACTTGGCTCTTGTCGATGCCGCCGCTCGGCATGGGAGCGGCCATCTCGCCCACGAACTGCGTGACGGGCTCGACAGCATCCGGGCTGGGGTGGGAAAGCGCGGCGCCGCCCGCAACACTCAGCATCGCTGCGGCGAAGAACGATTTATACATCGATGTTTCCTTGCTAGCCGGCGAGCGTTCGCCGGATCGTCGGTATGCGGACAGCCAGAAGCCCGAGCACGATCACCAGATAGATCAGCGGCTCGACCTCCCAAACCTTCTGAACCATGACGTAGTGAGCCGCTCCTAACGCGCAAATCACGTAAGTGAGCATATGCAGTCTGCGCCAGCGCAGAGGTCCCAGACGCCGGATCGCCCAGTTGTTTGAAGTGATCGCCACGGGAAGCAGCAGGACGAAGGCGACCATGCCGATCGTGATGTAGGGTCGCTTGACGATGTCCGACCAGATCCTGCCCGGGTCCTGCACGTCGAGAACGGCCCAGACCAAGAGGTGGCAGAAGACGTAGAAGAACGCGATCAATCCGATTGCGCGGCGGTAAGGGATAAGGTTGACGCCCGTCCACCTGCGCAGCGGCGTAATGGCCAAGACGATCACCAGCGCCTTCATCGCCAACTTACCGATTGCGCGCTCCAGCGCGTTTACGGGCTCGACGCCAAGCCCCCCGGTCAGCGCGAGGTAGAGATACCAGAACGGCAGGACCCCGCCCACCAGATAGACCGCCCAGCCAGGGATTCTCCGGATGACAGCGTTCGCCCGCTGCACAGGGCTCATCAATAGTTGGTCTCCAGGTCCATCCCCTCATAGAGGCTGGCGACCTCGTCATAACCGTTGAAAAGCTGCGTATCGATCCGCCGCGAGAAGAGCCCGCCGCCGACGCGCCGTTCGGTCGCCTGGCTCCAGCGAGGATGATCCACGTTCGGGTTCACGTTGGCATAAAAGCCGTATTCCTCTGGGCCCGACTTGTTCCAGGTCGTCTCGGGCATCTGATCGGTCAGCGTGATCCGCACGATCGACTTGATCGACTTGAACCCGTACTTCCACGGCACCACGAGGCGCATCGGCGCGCCGTTCTGGTTCGGCAGCGGCTTGTCGTAGAGCCCCGTCGCCATGATGGTGAGCGGATGCATCGCCTCATCCATGCGTAGGCCCTCGACGTAAGGCCAGTCGAGGATGGGATAGTTCTGACCAGGCATTTCCTCTGAGCGCAGCAGGGTCTGGAAGGCGACGAACTCGGCGTCCGGCTTCGGCCCCGCCAGCGCGATGAGGTCGGCCAGCTCGAATCCCCGCCACGGGATCACCATCGACCAGGCTTCGACGCAGCGCAGCCGGTAGATGCGCTCCTCGATGTCCATCTGGGCCAGGATGTCATCGAACGCGTAGGTGCCCGGCTTGTCTACCATGCCATTTATCTCGATCGACCAGGGTGACGTGGTCAGCTGCCCGGCATTCTCTTTCGGATCGGTCTTGCCGGTGCCGAACTCGTAGAAGTTGTTGTAAGAGGTAATCTCCTCCCAACTGTTCGGCTCGAGCTCGTCGGTCTGTGCCTGCGCAGGCCAAGCGGCCCCGGCAGCCAGCACGCCCCCCGTGGCGAGCAGCGTCCGCCTGTTCAGGTACAGATGCTCCGGCGTCACATCGTGGCGCGTAAGGTCGTTCGTCCAGCGGCGGGCCATAAGCGCTCCTCTTGGGCTACGGTGCTCCGAGATAGCACCCATTGAGCTCATCGCAAATGAAACCCTGGTGACCTTCTGGACGGCGCTCCCGCGTCGCGGCATGGTCCGCGCATCAATTCGAGGGTCACCGACCATGCTCTTTCTCTGTGCCGCTCTCGGCTATCTCCTTGGATCGGTCCCCTTTGGGCTCGTCATTACGCGCGCTTTCGGGTTGGGCGATCTGCGGCAGATCGGGTCGGGCAACATCGGCGCGACGAACGTTCTGCGCACCGGCAGCAAGCCCGCGGCGCTGCTCACCTTGATCTGTGACGTGGGAAAGGGCGCGTTCGCGGTCGTCACGGCCCGCTGGCTCATCGGCGATGTCGCAGGGCTTGCCGCGGGGGCCGGCGCCTTCATCGGGCACTGCTATCCGCTCTACCTCGGGTTCAAGGGTGGGAAAGGAGTCGCGACCTTTCTCGGCACGATCCTTGCGCTGACATGGCCGGTGGGTCTTCTGGTCTGCGCGACTTGGATCGCGACCGCGGTCATCACGCGCATTTCGTCCCTGTCCGCGCTGGTTGCGGCCGCCATGTCGCCCGTCTGGGCGCTACTCCTGGGGCTGCCGTGGACGGCACTCACCGTGGGCGTGATGGCGGTGTTCATCTTCCTGCGACACCACGCGAACATCGCGCGGCTTCGCGCCGGGACGGAGCCCAAGATCGGCAAGAAGCCTTGAGGGACTTCCTCGAGGCGTTCGAGCGTCTGCCGCTCGGCGCCTTCACCGCGCACTATGACGGGCGCCGGTATGAGGCGGCGCGGACCCAATTTGCCGATGGTAAAAGCGAGAAGCTGGTGGCCGAAGAGGCTGGTGGTACTGATTACATCAGCCTCAATCTCTACCGTCTGAGCGACGGCAGGGCGCTTCTGAAACCCTGCGAGATGAGCGAGGCGAAGGTGCGATCCTTCGTCGTCGGGCTGCGGGTCGGCGGGCCTTAGCCCGCCGACCACGTCGTGGAGTTACGGGCAAGCAGCAGTGTAACGCTGGCCGGCCGAGTTCTCGTAGACGCAGTTGCCGTTGTTGTTACGGCCGACGTAATTGCCGGCTGCGGCACCGACGGCACCGCCGATCAGCGCACCGGCAACCCGGTCATCATCGCCCGAGACGGCGGCGCCGGTGGCAGCGCCCAGCGCGGCGCCGGTCAGCGCGCCCTGGTTGTTCGTGGTCTGACATCCAGCCATGAGGGCGACGACCGGCAGAGCGAGCAGAATTTTCTTCATCAGGCATCTCCAAGTTGAACCTGATCCCGAACCTACGTCGCAATCTCGGCGCGTCCACCTTCACACCCGATGGAATTGGCCGATTTCCGCCGTCGATCCCCGTCAAAGATAGGTCTCAGTACGAGTACTCGCCGAAAACCCGCGTCACGTCGCCGTTCCACACGCCATTGTAGCGCACGATCAATTCGTCGGCCGGGACGGCTTGGCTTTCCACGCTTTCCTTCAGCGCGTTCAGGAAATGCGACTCGTCCGGAATCATGCCACCGGCACCAGGCTTCGCCCGCGCCTTAAGCCCCGCCTCGGCAATCTCGACGCAAGTCGTGGCGAGCGTCTGCATGTCGATGCCCTCAACGCGCGCCTGAAGCCCGTGAACAGAGGCTTCGACCCGCAGCGCCTCGCGCTGATCGGCCGTCCAGTCCTTCACCACATCCCACGCGGCATCCAGTGACGTCTGGTCGTAGCAAATCCCGACCCAGAAGGCCGGCAGCGCACAAAGCCTGCGCCACGGACCGCCATCCGCGCCCCGCATCTCGAGGAACTTCTTGATGCGCGCCTCGGGGAAGATCGTGGTCAGGTGGTCGGCCCAGTCCGACAGGGTCGGCTTTTCGCCCGGCAGCGCCGGCAACTCGCCTTTCATGAAGTCGCGGAAGGAATGACCGAGGGCGTCGATATACTTCCCGTCGCGATAGACGAAGTACATCGGCACATCGAGCGCGTAGTCCGCCCAGCGCTCAAACCCGAAGCCGTCTTCGAACACGAAGGGCAGCATTCCGGTCCGGTCGGCGTCCAGATCGCGCCACACGCGCGAACGCCAGGACTTGTGGCCGTTCAGCTTTCCTTCGAGGAACGGAGAGTTCGCGAAAAGCGCCGTCGCCACCGGCTGCAGCGCCAGCGCGACGCGCAGCTTCTGCACCATGTCGGCCTCGGACGCGAAGTCGAGGTTCACCTGCACCGTGCAGGTCCGCCGCATCATCGTCAGCCCCATCGTGCCGACCTTGCGCATGTAGCCGTCCATCAGCTTGTAGCGCCCCTTGGGCATCAGCGGCATGTCCTCATGCGTCCAATGCGGCGCGGCACCAAGCCCGATGAACCCCGCGCCGATCCGGTCGGCCACGGCCTTCACCTGGGCCAAGTGGTCGTTCACCTCGTCACAGGTCTCGTGGATGGTCTCGAGCGTCGCGCCCGACAGTTCGAGCTGCCCCCCTGGCTCAAGCGAGATGTTGGCGCCGTCCTTCTCGAGCCCGATCAGGTGCCCCCCTTCCTCGATGGGGCTCCAGTTGAACTGGTCCCTGAGGCCGGCGAGAATGGAGTGGATCGACCGCTCCCCCTCATAGGGCAAGGGGGCCAGCGTGTCCTTGCAGTAGCCGAACTTCTCGTGCTCGGTCCCGATGCGCCACTGGTCCTTGGGCTTGCAGCCCGCGGCGAGGTATTCTGCCAGCTGCTCGTGGCGCTCGATCGGCCCGCCGCCGGACTGGGGAATGGACATGATAAATCTCTCGCCGTGGCTATCGCTCAACGGACTTGGCCCCCGGCAATCTGGAAGTCAACTCAGCCGATCTGGCGCGCCCGTCCACAGCACCCGTGCGCCCGGAGCAGGATCTTTCAGCGCCTCGACCGCCGCGCCCTCGTCGAATCTCGGCAGCGCGGCCAGCGCGTCGAACAAAGCACCCGCCCCTTCGGCATCGGCGGGGACCGCGATCCGGCGCCCCTGCGTGTCGGCCAGGTGCCAGACCGGCGCACCGGTGCCGCTGCGGTGGATCGCAACCTGGGCCAGCGTATCGGCCGAAACGGCGCCACCTCCTGTCCCGGACAGGTAAGTGATCTGCCGCTCCGTCACGTTCACCATCCCGGCCCCGCCACCGTCCCGCGGACGGCGCAGCCGCACAACCGCCTCGCGCAGGATCGCGGCCCCGCCGATCGCGATGACAATCCCGACCCAGCGCATCACCCCGTAGGAGCCCACCGCCCACCAGAGCCCAACCGCCACCGCGCCAAGGCCAACCGCGGCCTCACGCCAGCGCAGGATCTGTGCCAGCGCCTCGCCACGGATCATGGGGCCACCTCCACCGGTGTCGGGAACACGGTCGTCGAATAGCAGCCGATTCGCCGGAACCCCAGCGCCATGTAGCTTCGCGCGGCGGCCACCGATGCGGCGCACAAGGTTGCGTGCCGCACGCCCGCGTCGCGCAAGACCGACAGATGTGCACCGACGGCCTGCCGCGCATATCCCATGCCGCGCCGCTCGTTGGGGACATAGACGGCGCCGACCTGGACGATCTCGGGCAGCGACGCGTTCACGCCCGTCAGCGCCACCGGCACGCCCCCGACGCACCACAGGCGGTGCGTATCCTCGGCGCACCATTGCGCCACCTGGACTTCTGCCGGGGGGTCCGCGGGGACGTTGAGTTCGGTCTGGAACGCCTGCCTCCAGGCCGCCGCAAGCGATACGTGATCTTGCAACGGCACGAGCTCTCCCTCGCCTTCGGCACAGACCAAATCGGTGAGGCTGAGCGTAAATTGCGGCTCCGGCTCTCGCAGCGCCACGCGCAGAGAGAGCGCCTTGACCAAAGCCGCGACCGACGCCTCGGGACCGATGAGGCCGCGCAACCGGATGCGCGCTAAAAGCTCGCGACTCGGGCGCGCGTCGAACCCGTCTGGGAACAACGGAAACGCGACGCCTTCGGCCGAGAGGCCAAGCACCGCGTCCCCCGACCGCCAGAAACGCATGGACCGAGGATGCCCCTCCGCACCGTAGCGGCGAAGGTTCGACAGCGGGAACATTGCTTCCGTGATCCGGGCGCGCAGGATCGGCTCGACCTCTTCTGGCGCGGCCGACATCATGTCCAATCCCCCAGCGCCTGCTGCCACAGGGTCAGCGCGGCCACCGCCGCCGTGTCCGCCCGCAGGATGCGCGGCCCAAGGCTGACCGGATGCGCGTGGTCGATGCTGTGCAGCCGCGCGCGCTCGCGGTCCGAGAATCCGCCTTCGGGACCGATCAGGATGGCCCACGGCCCCGCAGGAAGGCCCGAGAGTACATCCGCCGCCCCAGCTCGCCCTTCGTCGCAGAACAGGATGCGCCGCGAGGCATCCCACCCGTCCAGCAGGTCCGGCAACTTGGTGGCGTCTGCGACCTCGGGTACGTAGTTGCCGCCGCATTGCTCGGCCGCCTCGACCGCGTGCGCTTGCAGCCGGTCCTGCCGCACACGCTCGGCATTGGTGAATTCCGTCACCACCGGGACGATCCGGGCGGCGCCCAGCTCGGCCGCCTTCTCGACGATGAAGTCGGTCCGCTGCTTCTTGATCGGCGCGAACAGCAGCCAGACGTCCGGCGCGTTCCGCTGCGGCGCGATCTGCTCGACACACGCCAGGACGCCGGCCTTCTTGCGCGCCTCGATCACTTCGGCCGTCCAGGTGCCGTCGCGCCCGTTGAAGACCTCGATCACCTCGCCCGCGCCCCGCCGCATGACGCCAAAGAGATAATGGGCCTGGGCAGAACTCAGAGGGACGGTTTGCGCCTGGCCAAGCGGATGATCTACAAAGAGGCGGATCGTCGAGGCCATACAGAGGGGTCCCATCGTGGCGGAAGCAGAGGCGACGAAAGGCCAGGTGGCTGACGCCGTCAAGGGCAACTGGGTCGATCACATCGCCCCGCCCGCGACAAGACCCTACCTGCGCCTGTCCCGCGCGGACCGGCCCATCGGGACATGGCTCCTGCTGCTGCCGTGCTGGTGGGGCCTTTTACTGGCAGCCGCGGCGGACAGCCGGTTCGGGCTGTGGGGTCTGTGGATCGCCGCGGGCTGCGCACTTGGTGCCGCCTTGATGCGCGGGGCGGGCTGCACCTGGAACGACATCACGGACCGGGACATCGATGCCAGCGTGGCGCGGACCCGGTCTCGCCCGATCCCCTCGGGGGCGGTCAAGCCGAAGCAGGCGCTGGCCTGGCTGGTCGCGCAGTCGCTCGTGGCCTTCGCGATTCTGCTGACCTTCAACCTGAACGCCATCCTGCTGGGAATCCTGTCGCTGCTGCCCGTCGCGGTCTATCCCTTTGCCAAGCGGTTCACATGGTGGCCGCAGGTCTTCCTGGGCCTGGCCTTCAACTGGGGCGCGCTTCTGGCGTGGACGGCAATGCATGGCACGCTCGGCTGGCCGGCCCTGTTCCTTTACCTTGCCGGGATTGCGTGGACGCTCTTCTACGACACGATCTACGCCTACCAGGACGCCGAGGATGACGCCCTGATCGGGGTGAAGTCCACCGCCCGTCTGTTCGGCGAGCGGCCGAAGCCTTGGTTGCGGGGCTTCATGGTCGCCTCCTGCCTGCTGATGACGATCGCCGTGGTGCTGGCGCTTGTCGATACGAACGTCCTGACGCTTGTTCTCGCGCTTGGGGCACCGTGGGCGATGGGGTGGCACATGGTCTGGCAGCTGTCGCGGTTCGACCATCAGGACACGCAAACGTGTCTCAAACTCTTCCGCGCGAACCGCGATACAGGGCTTCTGGCTGCGCTGTTTCTCGCTCTTGCGATGCTCGCCTGATGGACGCGGAACCCGCCGTCGGATAGACGAAACCGCACGAAATTGCTGCCGAAGGTCCCCATGCGCCCGAACTCCTACCTGCCTGCCGCCGTGACCTTCGCCCTTGCCGCCGCCCTCTGCATCGGCGCCGCAAGCCTCACGGTCACCCAGATCGAGGCACGGTCGGTCCGCACGCTCGACGAGGCTCTGGACGACGCCGGGATCGAATGGGCGACCGTCTCTGCCGACGGGCTGACCATCGAGATGGAGGGTACCGCCCCGGACGAGGCCGCGCGGTTCCGCGCGCTGAGCGTGGCGGGACAGATCGTCGAAGGCACGCGCGTGCAGGACCGGATGGAGGTGGCGAAACGCCAGCAGATCGCCGCCCCGCGCTTTTCCGTCGAGGTGCTGCGCGCCGAGGACGGGATCAGCCTGATCGGCCTCATCCCGGCCGAGATGGACCGCCTCGCCCTTCTCGAGCAGATCGCCCGCCACGCGTTCAATACGCCGATCACGGACCTTTTGCAGACGGCCACCTACCCCGCGCCCGACACGTGGGACGAGGCGCTCGACCTCGGGATGGAGGCGCTTTCGCGGTCGGAAAAGGCCAAGATCTCGATCGCCGCGGACCGCGTCGCGGTCGAGACGATGGCCAAGGATGCCGACGCGCGGCGCAAGCTCGAAACCGCTCTGCGCGGCCTCGCCCCCAAAGGCGTCGACCTTGAACTCAGCATCACCGCGCCGCGTCCGGTCATCGCGCCATTCATCCTGCGCCTGACCCGCAACGGCGAGACCAGCCGCTTCGACGCCTGCTCGGCCGGCACCGAAACCGGGCGCGACCGCGTCCTCGCCGCGGCCGAGACGCTTGGGATCGAAAACGCGCGCTGCCAGATCGGGCTTGGCGTTCCCTCCCCTCACTGGGCGGACGTGGCCACTAAAGCGGTGCAGGCGATGCAGCGCGTGCCCGAAGGCACGCTGACGATCAGCGACCTCGCCATCCGCATCGACGCCGCGGCCGGAACCGAGGATTTCGGGCGCACCGCTGCCGACCTGCGGTCCGCCCTTCCGCCCGAATTCTCGCTCGCCGCGCTCGAAGCCGACGCCGAGGCGGTCGAACCCGACGCCGGGCCGGCCGAATTCACCGCCACGCGCAATTCCAACGGCCAGGTACAATTGAGCGGCCGCGTCGGCGACACGCTTCACCAGGCGACCGTGGCGAGCTACGGGCGTGCCCTTTTCGGCAGCGACCAGGTAACCGCAGGATTCGCACCCGAGGACGAGGTTCCTGCCGGCTGGACGCCGCGCCTTCTGGCCGGCCTCGACGCGCTGTCGGTCCTGCACGATGGATCGATCCGCGTGACCGAGGATTCGCTGGCCGTCAGTGGCGTCAGTGGGTCTCAGGATGGCTCGTCCCTGATCGCGGGGCGCCTTTCGGGTCGGCTGGGCGAAGATGTCCGCTACGAGATCGACGTCTCCTATGACGAACGGCTCGACGCGTCGCTTGCTCTGCCATCGCCCGAGGAATGCGTTGCGCAGATCAACAACATTCTCCAGACCCGGCAGATCACCTTCGATCCCGGCTCGGCGACCATCGATCCCGGCTCGCGCGACAGCGTTCGGGGCGTGGCCGAGATCCTCGGCAATTGCGAAGGCATCCCGATGGAGGTTGGCGGTTACACCGACAGCCAGGGCCGCGAAGAGATGAACCGCGACCTGAGCCAGCAGCGCGCCGAAGCCGTCCTGGCCGCCCTTCTGGCGCAGCGGGTGCCGGTCAGCGCGCTGACGGCCGTGGGGTACGGCGAAGAGAATCCGATTGCCGATAACGACACCCCCGAAGGACGCGAGGCAAACCGGCGTATTGAATTCAAGCTGCTGGAGGGCCAAGAAGAGGCCGCACCGGCCGATGGCGACGACGCCAAAGCCGCCGCGACCGTCGAGGAAACCGAGGCCGGAACCGCCGAATGAACCGCACCGAATTCGTCATCGCGACCGCTGTCATCCTGTTCGTGGCGTTCATGCTCGGGTGGTTCGCAAACTGGCTCGTTCATCGCCTTACCCGGGTCAGCCAGGCCGACCTGGGCGAGCTCGACCGGATGGCGCAGATGGTCCACGAAGCCGAGGAAAGTCGCGATCAGGCGATCGCTTACCTGCAGGAGCGGGAGGCGCAGATGATGAGCCAGCTTCACTCGACCGAGGCCGAACTGCGCGCCGCGATGGAGGGGCTGCACTATGCCCGCGCCGAAACGGAAGAGCTGCGCGAGTATATCGAGCAGACGAGCGACAGCCGCTGAGCGGCGTGAGACTTGCGTGAGAACCCCGTAAGAGCTTCGTCGGACTTTGGTGAGAGGTTCCGCCTTACCAGCGGTTCAGCGCATCCTCGTCCGAATCCTTGGCCTCGACCCAGGATTCGCCGCTTGCGGTGACCTCTTTCTTCCAGAAGGGCGCGCGGGACTTGAGGTAGTCCATCAGGAACTCGGCCGCGGCGAAGGCATCGGCGCGATGCGAGGCGGCGGTAGCGACCATCATGATCGGCTCGCCCGGCGCGAGGCGACCGTGGCGATGGATCACCAGCGCGTCGGCCAGCGACCAACGCTCCACGGCCTCGGCCACGATGGCCTCGATCGCCGAGGTGGTCATGCCCGGGTAATGCTCGATCTCGAGGTGGCGCAGGTCGCCGGTGTCGTCGCGCACGAGGCCCGAGAAGGTCACGACCGCGCCCGTGTCCCGGCGCCCTTGGGCGAAGCCGGCGAGTTCGGCGCCCATGTCGAAGGCCTCTTCCTGGACACGGACCGCCATCAGCCGCCCGTCATCGGCGGGAAGAACGCGACCTCGCGTGCGCCCGACAGGGGGGCGTCGAAATCCGTCAGCTGCTGGTCGACCGCCACGCGTAGGGCCGACAGGTCGGAAAAGGCGGCCTCGTACCGGGCCTCGCGCCCGGTCAGTTCGGTCACGAGGTCGGCGACGGTGGCGGCCTCGGTCTCGACCTGCTCGCGGGGCAGGCCGATCCGCTCGCGGACCCAGGCGAAATAGAGGACATCGACGGTCATGCGGGGTCCTTCAGGAAGGGAAGAGACTTGCGGAAGTAGTCCCAGCCGGTGATCAGCGTGAGCGCGGCGGCGATCCACAGCAGCGTCACGCCCGCGACACCGGCGATGTCGCGCAGCTGCGCCAGCCAGAGCAGGCCGACCTCGTCCGCGATCCGGCCGTTCATGATGCCCTCGACGGTCGCCTCACCCATCCCCGCCGTGCGGTCGAGCATGTGATAGAGGAAGATGTCGCGCGAAAAGAGCACCGCGATGGCGACCATCTGCGCCGTGGTCTTCCACTTGGCGAGATTGGTGACGGACAGGAGCTTGGCCTGCGCACCCAGGAACTCGCGCAGGCCCGAAACGAAGACCTCGCGGAACACGATGACGGTCGCCGGCAGCACCAGCCAGGGCGACATGGACGAGTAGCCGACGATGACGAGAAGCGCGATGATCACCATCGCCTTGTCCGCGATCGGGTCGAGCATGGCGCCAAAGCGGCTTTCCTGCTTCCACGACCGCGCGATGAAGCCGTCGATCCAGTCGGTGACGGCCGCCCCCACGAAAAGCACGAGCGCGAACCAGTCGGCCCCGGGGCGCGTGAAATAAAGGAACGCGATCGCGACGCCAGGGGCGGCGAGCAATCGCACGACGGTCAGGATGTTTGGAACGGTCCAGCGCATGGGCAGTGACATAAGGCGCGGGTGGGGGGCCGGAAAGCCCCACCGTGCAGGCGGGGCGTTCGCGGGTCCGTTTTTACCGGCCCGCGATGGTGATCGAGAAGTTCCGCTGCGCGCCCGGTGGCGGGGCCGGGAACGGCGCGGCGCGCTGGACAAGCTGCACTGCCGCGCGGTCCAGCGCCGCCGAGCCCGAGGACCGGGCGATGCCGACACCGGCCAATCCGCCCGACCCGGAGACCGAGAACGAGACGACGGCGCTGCCTGCCGCCCGCACCGACGGCCGCGGCACCCGCGACAGCCGGGACATGACCTGGCCGGGGTAGTTCGACACGGCGGCGTTGCCGGCTTGCGACGCCGGGCGCTGTCCCGTGGCGCCGCTGGAGGACCCGCCGGTATCGGCTTGCGCGCCGGCACGTTCGGTCCGGTCGGCATTGCCCTGCTGCGTGTTCGTCGGCTTCGATTGCGCCTGCTTCGTCGGCTTGGGCTGGCGGGTCTGCTGCTGTTGCGGCGGCGGGTCGGGGCGACGATGCTCGGTTTCGAACGCCTCGGTGCGGGTTGGCGGGCGACGGGACGAGGCGACGACGCCGGGCGGCAGCGCCTCGCCGGTGATGGTCTCGGCCTCGGGCGGCTCGGCGGTTTCCACGGGCTCGGGCGGGGTCGCCTTGACGGGGACCACCGGCTCGGGCGTCTCGGCCGCGGCGATTTCGGGCATCGCGGGCAATGTGGGGTCGGCCGTCTGGACCGGGACCGGCGTCGGGGCGGTCGGTTGGGGCATCTCGGGCGGGGCCGGCTGCGGCTCTGCGGGCTGCGGCGGCTCGGGCTGCGTCTCGGCCACGGGTTCGGGCGGCGTCGGCTCAACCGGCTCGGCGTCGGCGGGCGGGGTCGGTTCGGCGGGCGGGGTCGGTTCGACGGGATCGGCCGTCGGCGTCTCGGTCGGCTCGGCTGTTTCGGTGCCCATGGCAAGGTCGGCAAAGCTCGACCCCAGTTGCGCAGGAGCAGCCTCGCCGCCGCCGGCAATCTCGACCGGGGCCGATTGCACGCTCACCACGAGGCCGCCAGCGAGCGCCAGCACCGAAAGGGCGGTCGCCGCCGTCTTGGCACGGATCGACGTGGGGACATTCATTCCGCAAGCCCCCGCTCGGTCACGATGAGGACGCGACCGGCTCCGGCGCCGCGCAGTTCGGCGGCGATGTTGACCAGCGCCCGGGCTTCGAGATCGCGGTCGGGCACCAGGCGGATCTCCTCACGCTCGTCCTCGGGCAGCGTGTCGGCGAAGGCGGCGGCCGAGGCCACCGGCTCGCCCCGGTACTGCATTTCGCCATCGGCGCGGATGATAAGCGTGTCGGGCGGGGCGCGCCCCTCGAGTTCGGCGGTGCGAACCAGCGACAGGTCGGCCGCCAGGGGCGGGGCGATCTGGCCGGCCACCAGGAAGAAGATGAGCATCAGGAAGACGACGTTGATCAGCGGGATCGTCGGCTCCCCTTGGGCTCTGCGGGGCTTGCGGGCCATCAGCTTTCCCCGAGAACCTGGGGCGCCACGCTCGGCACCCCGCGCAACACGCCCAGAAGGTCCGTCAGCCGCTGTGCCGTGACGCCCTCGGCCAGCGAGACGAGCAGCGTGCGCGGCGCCTCGGCCTCGCCGCCCTCTTCGGACAGCGCCTCGGGCAGCGCGTCGAGCGCGAGGCTGTCGCCGTTCAGGCTGACGTCTTCCGCGGCCAGCCGCAGGAACATCGGCGGCTCGGTCGAGGGCGCGCCGGTGCCCGCCGCGGCGGCGGCGAGTTCGACCTCGGAGAAACGGGTGAAGGTGGAGGTCAGCATGAAAAACAGCAGCAACAGGAAAATCACGTCGATCAGCGAGGTCAGCGACATGGAGCGCCTGCGGCGCCCCCGCCTAAGCATGGACGGGCGCGGCCATGCCGACACGCTCGGCCGGCTGGCCGCCCAGCGGCGCGCGGATCGTGGCGATCGCCTTCTCGGCCAGCACGCGCTCGGCATCGAGCCGGCTTTCGAAAAGCGACAGGATGGCCGAGGTGGGCATGGCGACGGCGAGACCGACGGCGGTGGTCAGAAGCGCCACCCAAATGCCGCCGGCAAGGATCGAGGGATCGACCTGCGGCCCCGCATCCTGCAGCGACTGGAACGCCTCGATCATGCCCAGCACCGTGCCGAAGAGGCCGATCAGCGGGGCAAGCTGCGCGACCATGTCGAGGAAGCGCAGACCACGTTCGAGCTTGGCGAAGCGCATCTCGGCCTCGGCGGTCAGCCGGCCGAGCGTTTCGGGCGCGGGGGGTGCGGACACAGCCATGTCCACCACCGGCGCAAGATACGAGCTGGATCGATCCAGCGCGCGGCGCGCCTCGGTCCGGTCGCCCCGATCCCAGGCGGCGACGGCGTCGCGAAGGGCGCGGTGCCGGCCGACGCCGGCGGCGGCGAACTGCCAGAACTTGTAGAGCACCACCGCAAGCGTCACGACCGCCATCGCGATCAGCAGCAGCACGACAGGGCCGCCGATATCCGCCACGCGGGCGAGCGGCTCGAGGACGACGTTCATCCGAGCACCTCGATGTCCGTGCGGCTGCCAAGCTCCAGCCCCTCGGTGCAGGCGCCCTCGCCCAGGTCGCCGGCCTCGCAGGTGTTCGCGCCGTTGAAGAGGATACGGCCGAACTCGGAGCATTGCTTGCCGGGAACGGTGAACTGGCGCACGCGCGGTCGTCCCTGCGGCAGCTCGCCGTAATCGAACAGGGTCAGACGCTCGACCTGGCCTTCCGTGTCGAAAAGCACGGTCTCGAACACGGCCTTGGCGATGTCGGCGTCGTGGCCGTTTTCGATCAGGAAGCTCATGGTGCAGCCGCCGGATTGCGCGTCGGTGGCGGCGTTGAGTTCGATCGACAGACCCGCCGGGGGCGCGGTTTCGATGTCCTGCGTGTTGTCCTGCGCCTGTGCCTGCGCGCCGAGTGCAGCCGCCAGGATGACCGCCGTGACCGTGGTTTTCAGCATGTCTCGCCTCTTCCTAGTGCCCGAGATGCTTCACCCTCTTCCATCGAAGCGGGGTATAGTCAACTATTTCTCTCGGGAATCTGGCGCGCGGCGTCAGCCTCTTTCGTGGAAGTGGTCGTAGATCTTCTCGGCCAGTCCGGCGCTGATGCCATCGACCGCCTTCAGGTCCTCGAGGTCCGCCCGACCGACCGCCTTGGCCGAGCCGAAATGCGACAGGAGCGCGCGTTTGCGGGTGGCGCCGACGCCCTCGATCTCGTCCAGGGGATTGGCGCCCATGGACTTGGCCCGTTTGGCCCGGTGGGTGCCGATCGCAAAGCGGTGCGCCTCGTCCCGCAGGCGCTGGACGAAATAGAGCACCGGGTCGTTATGCGGCAGGGCAAAGGGGCGGTGACCGGTGCGGTAGAATTCTTCCTTGCCCGCGTCGCGGTCGATGCCCTTGGCGACGCCGACCATGGCGATGTCCTCGACCCCCATCTCCTTCATGATAGAGCGCACCGCGCTGACCTGCCCCGCGCCGCCGTCGATCAAGAGAAGGTCGGGCCACATGCCCTTCTCGCGCTCGGGGTCTTCCTTCAGCAGGCGCTTGAAGCGGCGGGTCAGCACCTCTTTCATCATGCCGAAATCGTCGCCGGGCGTCAGGTCGTCGCCGCGGATGTTGAACTTGCGATACTGGCTTTTCAGGAAACCTTCGGGTCCGGCCACGATCATCGCGCCGACCGCGTTCGTGCCCTGGATGTGGCTGTTGTCGTAGACCTCGATCCGCTCGGGGCGGCTGTCGAGGTCGAACGCCTCGGCCAGACCGTCGAGCAGTTTGCCTTGCGTTGCCGTCTCGCTCATCTTGCGGGCGAGGCTCTCGCGGGCGTTGCGCAGGGCGCCGGCGACGAGGTCCTTCTTTTCCCCGCGCTGGGGGACAAGGATCTGCACCTTGCGACCCGCCTTCTGCGACAGGGCGTTTTCCATCAGCTCGGTCTCTTCGATGTCGTCGGACAGGAGGAGCATGCGCGGCGGCTCCTTGTTCTCGTAGAACTGGCCGATGAAGCCGGCGAGGATCTCGGCCGGCTCGGCGCCCGAGCCGGTCTTGGGATAGTAGTCGCGGTTGCCCCAGTTCTGGTTGGCGCGGATGAAGAAGACCTGCACGCAGGCCTGCCCGCCCTCGACATGGAGCGCGATCACGTCCGCCTCGGGCACGCCCGCCGGGTTGATGCCCTGCGTGCCCTGCACATGGGTCAGCGCACGGATGCGGTCGCGCATGGCGGCGGCGCGCTCGAACTCCATCTCGGCCGACGCCTGTTCCATCTCGGCGGCGAGCTGGCTTTGCACCTTGGTCGTGCGGCCTTGCAGGAAATCCTCGGCATCCTTCACGCTCGCGGCATAGTCGGCTTCGGAGATGTGGCCCACGCAGGGACCCGAGCAGCGCTTGATCTGATACAGCAGGCACGGCCGCGTGCGGCTTTCGAACATCGAGTCCGAGCAGTTCCTGAGCAGGAACACCTTCTGCAACTGGTTCAGCGTCCGGTTCACGGCGCCGGCGCTGGCGAAGGGACCGTAATAGCTGCCCTTTTCCGACTTCGCACCGCGATGCTTGCGGATCATCGGGTAGGCATGGTCCTTCGTCACGAGGATGTTCGGGAACGACTTGTCGTCGCGCAGAAGCACGTTGTAGCGCGGCTTGAGCTGCTTGATGAGGTTCTGTTCAAGCAGCAGCGCCTCGGTTTCGGTCCGCGTGGTGAGGAACATCATCGACGCGGTCTCCGAGATCATCCGCGCGATCCGGGGACTGTGCTGCGGCGAGGGGCGCGAATAGCTCGACACCCGCGCCTTCAGGTTGCGCGCCTTGCCGACATACAGGACCTCCTGCTTGTCGCCCAGCATCCGGTAGACCCCCGGCGAGCCGTCGATGGTCTTAAGGTAGGCCTGGATGCAGGCATGTCCGCGGAGGGGCGCGTCGCTCATCTGGTCGCTCAGGCTTGGGGAACGGACGGAAAATATGAGGTGCGGGGCCTCGTGAAAAGCCCTCCCCAGTTTCTGGGGATAAGTCTGTGGGGAAGCGGCGGGGAAACGGAAATTTTCATTGCGACTCCGCCGGTTGGGTCAGTTGCACAAAATTTCCGCAAATCGCCAAGTACCTGTTTTCCCTCGTGAATCTTCTTCAGGTTCTAATCTGTCGCGAAAACCCGCTCCAACACGACAGAATCATGACGAAAGTGGAAAAGTAACGCTGCGGCAGTTACTCCACGCCCACGATGTCCGGTGTTTTCCACCCGAGGTGCTGGCCACCGTCTACGCAGAGAAGCTGTCCCGTGACCCCCGGCGCATCGAGGAAGTAGCCCAGCGCGGCACAGATCTCGTCAGGGTTCACACCGCGTTCCAGCACCGTGTTCGCACGCTGCCGGGCGAAATGATCGGCGGACTGGCGGCTGCCCTGCAGGGTCGGGCCGGGGCCGATCGCGTTGACGCGGATCGCCGGCGCGAGGGCCTGCGCCGCGGTCCGGGTCAGCGTCCAGAGCCCCGCCTTGGCGAGCGTGTAGGTCATGAACTCGGGCGTCAGCTTGCGCACCCGCTGGTCCACCATGTTGACGACGAGGGCGGCGGCCACCGGCTCGCCATTCGCGTCCTCGCCCGCCTCGGGGGCCTGTTCGGCGAAGGCTTGGGTCAGCACGAAGGGCGCGCGCAGGTTCGATCCGATGTGCCGGTCCCAGCTGTCCCGCGTGGCCGAACGGATCGTGTCGTACTCGAAGATCGAGGCGTTGTTCACCAGAACCGTCAGCGGCCCGCCCAGCGCCTCGGCCGCGTGCGGGACCAGCGCATCGGTTGCGCCCTCGTCCAGCAGGTCGGCCTGCAGGGGGGCGGCACGCCGGCCCATCGCGCGCAGCTCGGCCGCCACCGCCTCGGCGCCCTCGACCGAGCCGTGGTAATGCACCGCGACGTCAAAGCCCCGCTGGCCGAGGTAGAGAGCCATCGCCCGCCCCAGCCGCGCGCCGGCGCCCGTGACCAGCGCCCTCATGGCGCGACCACCCACCACATGTAGAGGGCGTAGAGCGCGCAGAACCCCGCGCCGACCAAGCGGCCCATGCGCAGGCGGGTGAAGACGAACGGCGCCAGAACGGCCGACGCGGCCAGCATCACCCACAGGTCAAGGCGCAGGAACGAAGGCTCGACCGGGATCTCTCCGAACAGGGAGGCGATGCCGATGATGGCGAGCAGGTTGAAGAGGTTCGACCCCAGCACGTTGCCCAGCGCCACGTCCGCCTGGTTCTTGCGCGCGGCGGCGAGCGTGGTCGCAAGTTCTGGCAGGGAGGTGCCCAGCGCCACCAGCGTCAGGCCGATCACCGCCTCGGGGATGCCCATCGCCGAAGCGATCTGCGTCGCGTTGTCGATCAGCACGCTCGCACCGATCGGCAAGCCGATCAGGCCGACGGCAAGGAAGAACAGGATGCGCGGCCAGCCGAGATCGGTATCCGCGCCCTCGATATCCCCGGGCTTCACGCGGCTGCGCATCCCCTCGCGGAACTGGTCGGCAAGGATGACGCCCAGCACCGCCAGAAGGACGAGGCCCGTCCACCATGTGAAGGGCGCCGCAAAGAAGGCCAGCGCGATGAAGAGGACGGTGGCCGCCATCATGACGACGTAGCTCTTCTGGACCGACACCTGCGCGGTGTCGAACATGTAGAACAGCGCGGGCAGGCCGAGGACCAGCAGCACGTTGGCCGTGTTCGACCCCACCACGTTGCCCAGCGCGATGCCGGGCGCATCCGACAGGATCGCGTCGATCGAGATCAGGAGTTCGGGCGCGGAGGTGCCGAAGGCGACGACGGTCAGGGACACCACGAAGGCCGGAATGCCGATGCGCAGCGACAGGTTCACCGCGCCCTTCACGAGCGCGTTGCCGGCGATCAGAAGAATCACCAGCCCGAGAATCGCCAAAACGAAACTCATTTCAGCCCCTTCCCGCAGCTACACGAACCCGAGCCGATGCGGTAGCGGCCACAGCCCGGACACTTCATGGAGCCGAGCTTCTTCTGCCCCGGAAAGCGCAGCCGTCCGAACATCGCCAGCACGATCATGGCGACCAGAAACAGGGTGACGATCTTGATCATCACAGGCCGAACTGCGCCCAGGTCGCGCGATCTTCGACACCGGCAACCGCCTCGGCGGCCATCGCACGGCCGAACCGGCTGAGGAACGGGCGCTTCTGCTTGTAGCTGACGAAGCGCGTGTCCTTGCCGAAGCGGTCCTTCATCACCGGGACGAGGTGCCCGATGCCGTCCACCAGCCCAATCTCGGCGGCGCGCTTGCCGACCCAGAATTCGCCCGTGAAAAGCCGGGGGTCCTGGGCCAGCTTGGCGCCGCGCCGCGACCGGACCTGGTCCTTGAAATTGTCGTGGATCTGGGTCTGAAGCTCTTTCAGACGCTCGACATCCTCGGCCTTCTCGGGGCGGAAGGGGTCGAGCATGCTCTTGCTCTCGCCCGCGGTATAGACGCGCCGCTCGACCCCGTAGCGCCCGATGAACTTGTCGAAGCCGAACCCCGCCGAGATCACGCCGATGGAGCCGACGATGGAATTCGGGTCGGCATAGATCTCGTCCGCGGCGGTCGCGAGCCAGTAGCCGCCCGAGGCCGCGACATCCTCGACGAAGGCATAGACGGGGATGCCGCGCTCGTCCGCGAGGCGGCGAACCCGTGCGGCGATCAGCGAGGATTGCACCGGAGACCCGCCCGGCGAGTTCAGCAGCAGCGCCACCGCGGCGGGCTTGCCACGGCGGAACGCCTTTTCGATCATGGGCGCGAGGGCGATGTCGTTCAGCCGGGCGGGATTGCCCGACGCGATGATCCCCTGAAGGCGGATCACCGCGACCAGGGGCTTTCGGGACATGAATGGCAGACGCATTTGCATGGGCCCCTACTTAGCGATGATCGCGCGAAAGATAACCCACGAGACCGTCAGTCGCGGATCCGCCAGCCGGTGCGGAAGATCCAGCCGATGATCGCGATGCAGGCGCCGGTGAATCCGACGATCGCCAGAAGCGACCAACCCAGCGCGACGTCGGACATCCCGAAGAACGACCAGCGGAAGCCCGAGACGAGGTAGACCACCGGATTGAACAGGCTGATCGTCTCCCACACGCCGGGGAGCATCGAGATCGAGTAGAACGTGCCGCCAAGGAAGATCAGCGGCTGGATCAGCAGCAGTGGCACGAGCTGGAGCTGCTCGAAATTCGTGGCCCAGATGCCGATGATGAAGCCCATCAGGCTGAAGGACAGGCAGGTCAGGACCAGGAACACCGCCATCCACAGCGGGTGCTGGATGTCGAGATCCACGAACAGGAACGCGGTCAACAGGATGATGATGCCGATCATCAGCGATTTCGTCGCCGCCGCAAAGACGTACCCCGCCGTGATCTCGAGGAACGAGGCGGGCGCGGACAGAAGTTCGTAGATCGAGCCGACGAATTTCGGAAAGTAGATCCCGAACGACGCGTTCGAGATCGACTGCGTGATGACCGTCAGCATGATCAGGCCCGGCACGATGAAGGCGCCGTAGCTGACGCCCTCGACCTCCTCGATGCGGCTGCCGATGGCGGCGCCGAACACTACGAAGTATAGCGAGGTGGACAGGACGGGCGACACCACGGTCTGCGTGATGGTCCTGAAGGCGCGCGACATCTCGAAGCGGTAGATGGCCCAGATTGCGTAAAGGTTCACGCGCGGCCCTCCCCTGCCGTGAGGTCGACGAAGATATCTTCGAGCGACGATTGCTCGGTCCGCACGTCGCGGACCTTGTAGCCGCGCTCGCGCAACCCGTTCAGCAGCCGGGTGATCCCCGTGCCGTCGCCGCCGGTGACGTAGGTATAGGTCAGGTCGCGGCCCTCGGCGCCAAGCTCCAGCGGGAACTCGTCCAGCCCCTGCGGCAGCTCGGAGGCGAGTTCGGACAGCTCGATCACCAGCCGCTTGCGCCCCAGTTCGTGCATCAAGGCCTGCTTGTCGCGGACCAGCTTGATCTCGCCTTCCGAGATGATGCCGATGCGGTCGGCCATTGCCTCGGCCTCTTCGATGTAGTGGGTGGTCAGGATGATGGTGACGCCCTGCTCGCGCAGGTCGGCGACCGTGTTCCACATCTCCTTGCGCAGGCTGACATCCACGCCCGCGGTCGGTTCGTCCAGGAACAGGACCTTCGGCTCGTGGCTGAGCGCCTTGGCGATCAGCACCCGGCGCTTCATGCCCCCCGACAGCTCGCGGATCTGCGCCTCGCGCTTGTCCCACAGGGACAACGACCGCAGCACGCGCTCGATATGGTCGGCGCCGCCGCGCTTGCCGAAGAGGCCGCGGGTGAAGCGCACGGTGTTCATCACCGTCTCGAAGGGCTGCAGGTTGATCTCCTGCGGGACGAGGCCGATCATCGCCCGCGCCTTGCGATAGGCGCGGACGTTGTCGTGCCCCCCGACGGACACGCTGCCGGACGTGATCGACGCCATGCCGCAGATGCACGAGATCAGCGTGGTCTTGCCCGCGCCGTTCGGGCCGAGCAGGGCGAGGATCTCGCCGTCCTTGATGTCGAGGTCCACGTCCTTCAGGGCATGGACGCCGCCCTCGTAGCGCTTGGACAGGTTCTTCACGGAAACGATCGCGGACATGGGCACTCCCGGGGATTCGAAGGCGAACGTAGCAGCCCGGAGGCATAGGGGAAGCCGCAGCCCTTTGCGCTACCGCACAGGGGCAGGCTACACCGCGCGCATGAAGACCGATGCAATCGTGGTGGGCGCAGGGCCCGCGGGCCTCATGGCGGCCGAAGAACTTGGCCGCGCAGGCGCGCGCGTGCTGGTGGCCGACCGCATGCCCTCGCCCGCCCGCAAGCTCCTGATGGCCGGCAAATCGGGGCTGAACCTGACCAAGGACGAGGACCCCGCGCTGGTCGCCGCCGCCTACGGGGCCGGTGCGGGGCCGGTGCCCCGGATCACCGCCGGGTTCGGCCCGACCGAGATCCGCGCCTGGGCCGAGGGGCTGGGACAGCCGCTGTTCACCGGCTCCACCGGGCGCGTGTTTCCGGTGGCGATGAAGGCGTCGCCGCTGTTGCGGGCGTGGCTTGCGCGGCTCGACGGCTACGGGGCGCAGCTGCGCACGCGCTGGACCTGGACCAGGGACGGCTTCGACACGCCCGAGGGGCCGGTGCGGGTCGAAGCGCGGGCGACGGTGCTGGCGATGGGCGGGGCAAGCTGGCGGCGGCTGGGTTCGGACGGGGCGTGGGCCGAGCTGCTTCTGGCCGAGGGCCTGCCGGTCGCCCCGTTCCAGCCCGCCAATGCGGGGCTATCGGTCGCGTGGTCCGAGCACATGACGCCGCTTTTCGGCGCTCCGGTGAAGAACGTCTCGCTTCTGGTGGGCGGCGCGGAGGCGCGGGGCGAGTTCGTGATCGCGCGCACCGGCCTCGAGGGGGGCGGCATCTACGCGGTTTCACGCGCGGTGCGCGAGGGGGCGGCGCTGGCGCTGGACCTCAAGCCCGACCTGACCGAGGCCGAGATCCGCACCCGCCTGGCCCGCGCGAAGGGCAGCCTTGGCAACCGCCTGCGCAAGCTGGGCCTCGCCCCGGCGCAGCGCGCGCTGCTGATGGAGTTCGCCCGCCCCCTGCCGGACGACCTCGCCCCCCTGATCAAGCGCCTGCCCGTCCACCATGCCGGCCTGCGCCCCCTCGACGAGGCAATCTCGACTGCGGGCGGGCTGATGTGGGGCGCGCTCGACGAGGACCTGATGCTGAAGGACCGCCCCGGCACCTTCGCCTGCGGCGAGATGCTGGACTGGGAGGCCCCGACGGGCGGCTATCTGTTGACCGCCTGCCTCGCCACCGGCCGCCATGCGGGTCAAGCGGCGGTGAGGTTCCTCGGGCTCTGACCTCCCTTCCCCTCGCTACCGGGCGACGCTATGCGAAGCGCGCCCAGACCTGACCCGGAGCCCGCGCCCATGCATGTCGCCACCCTGATCGCCGCCGAGCGCCTCGATCCCGCCTTCGTCGACGCGCTGCGCAATGCCTGGGGCGGCGGCGATGCGGTCTGGCTCGACCCCGCTCGCGCCGCCGAGTTCAAGCTCGAGGTTGCGCCCGCAAACCTGTGGGAGGTCTGGGCCGAGGCGCAGAAGGTCGGCATCGACCTTGCGCTTCAACCGGCCGAGGGACGGCGCAAGGACGTGCTCGTCGCCGACATGGATTCGACGATGATCGGGCAGGAGTGCATCGACGAGCTGGCGGACTTGGCCGGCGTCGGCGCCTTCGTGAAAGAGATCACGGCCCGCGCCATGAACGGCGAGCTGGATTTCGAAGGTGCGCTGCGCGAGCGGGTCGGCCTGCTCGAAGGGCTCGAGGCGGACGTGGTCGAGCGTGTCTGGACCGAGCGCATCACCTTCACGTCCGGAGGCCGCGAGTTGATCGCGACCATGCGGGCCAATGGCAGCTATTGTGCGCTGGTCTCGGGCGGGTTCACCCAGTTCACGCAGCGCGTTGCGGGGGCGCTTGGCTTTGACGAGCACCTCGCCAACTCGCTGATCGAGTCAGAGGGACGGCTGATCGGCCGCGTGGCCGAGCCGATCCTGGGGCGCGAGGCCAAGGTCGCGGCGCTGCGCCGGATCTGCGACGAACGCGGGATCGGCCTCGACCGTGCGATGGCGGTCGGCGACGGGGCGAACGATCTGGGGATGCTGAAGCTGGCCGGCGCGGGCGTTGCGCTTCACGCCAAGCCGGTCGTCGCCGCCGAGGTCGATCTCAGGATCAACCACGGCGACCTTACGGCGCTTCTGTTCCTGCAGGGCTACGCGCGGGACGAGTTCGTGACCGCCTAGACGAATCCCGGCGCCGTCCGGGTGACCCCGACCTGAACGCCGGCCCGGTTCAGGATCGGCGCGTCGCAAACCGCGCGCACCGCATAGGCCTCAGGCTTGAAGATACCAAAGCGCGTCAGAAGGGCGGCCATCGCGGTGTCGGCCGCGCGTCCCGCGCCATCCATGATCTTCAGCGCGATGCCGATCCGCCGCTCGGGCAGGATGGCGACGTAGACGCCCTCGGCCCCCGGCTTCACGGCGACGCGGCCTTTCGCGGCCTCCATGAAGCGGCTGGCGGTCTTGCCCTGCCCCGCCACCAGGAACGGGTGCGCCATCATCGCCTCGCGCAGCGCGAACATGGCGTTGCGCCGCGTGCTCTTGCCCTCTTCGGCGGCGGCGAACGCGGCCATGGCGCGAGCCAGCCCCGTTACCGTCGTCGCGAAATTCGGTGCCGCGCAGCCGTCGATCCCGTAGCCCGGGCTCTTCATCCCGGTCAGATCCTCGAACGTATCGCGCACCGCCCTTTGGACGGGGCCGTCCGGATCGATATAGGCGCCCTTGGCCCGCAGGTGACGGTGGAACTGCAGAAAGCCCGCGTGTTTGCCCGAACACTGGTTATGGACCTGCTCGGGCTCGGTCCCTTCGCGGACCAGCGCCTCTTGCAGGTAACGGTCGCGCGGCCGTTCGCGCCCGCACATGAGATCGTCGTCGCTCAGCCCCATCTCGTCCAGCCAGCCGCGCACGGCGTTGACATGGACGCTCGCACCCTCGTGCGAGGCGCAGGCCAGCGCAAGCCGTTCGGACGACAGGGACACGCCGGCTTCGACCATCGGCAGCGCCTGCAGCATCTTGCACGACGACCGGGGATAGATCACCGCGTCGGGATCGCCCCAGGATTCGATCACGCCGCCCGTGGAGTGATACGCCACGGCATGGCCCAGATGCACCGACTCCCGCAGATCACCGCGCCAGAGCTCTACCATCGGGATCGGATCGGACATCTCACCTCCTCATCACCATCCGGCGATTTTCTGCCCAAAGGGCTTTCTCGCCCGACGGCTTTACCATTAGAGTGCCACGGATTAACAGAAGGTGGAGCCGACCGGGTGGAGTCCCGAAAAGAGGGCTGGCGCGGTATGGCCGAGGCAGACACGAGCTGGAGGCTCAGAGACGTATGAAAGCACTTCTCGGATCGCTCACGGGTCTGATGATGTTCGGCGCGGCCACGGTCGCGTCCGCACAGGACGAAAGCACCAACCGCGTCGCGGTGGAGACGGCCTGGAGCGTCTTCGTCGAGGACGACCCCAAGGAATGCTGGAGCGTGTCCAGCCCGACCAGCACACGCAACACGCGCGGCGGCGAAATCGTGGACGTGCGCCGCGGCGACATCCTTCTGTTCGTGACCTTCCGTCCCGGCGCCAATGTCGAGGGCGAGGTCTCGTTCACCGGCGGCTATCCCTTTGCCGACGGCTCGACCGTGAACCTCGATGTGGGCGGCACCGAGTTCGAGCTGTTCACCGAAGGCGAGTGGGCCTGGCCGGCGAGCGAAGCCGAGGACGACCAGATCGTCGCAGCGCTGCGCCGCGGTGCCGACGCCACGCTGACCGCCCGCTCGGCACGGGGCACGCAGACGCAGGACACGTTCTCGCTCTACGGGTTCACGGCCGCGCTGGACGAAGCGCAAGAGCGCTGCGCGAGCTGATTCGCGGCCACGTTGGAATGAACCGGGCGGCCTGCGGGTCGCCCTTTTCGTTGGCGGGTCCGACGGGCCAGGGGTTCACGAAAGCCCCGGCATCCCCTATATGCCGCCCATTCCGCAATTCGAGAGTCCGCCCATGTCCGCGCCCCAGACGCCGATCACGCAAGACGTGCTGACCCTTCCGCGCAAGGCCGCGCCGGAGGAAAAGACGAATCTCGTGGGCCTGACCCGCGACCAGATGCGCGACGCGCTGATTGCCATCGGTACGCCCGAGAAGCAGGCCAAGATGCGCGTCGGGCAGGTCTGGGCCTGGATCTACCAGCGCGGCGTGCGCGACTTTGCCGAGATGACGAACCTCGCCAAGGGCTACCGTGCGCAGTTGGACGAGCATTTCGCCATCCGCGTCCCCGAGATCGTCCGCAAGGAGGTCAGCACAGACGGCACCCGCAAGTACCTGCTGCGGATCAATGGCGGGCACGAGGTCGAAGCCGTCTACATCCCCGAAGAATCGCGCGGGACCCTGTGCATTTCCAGCCAGGTCGGCTGCACACTGACCTGTTCGTTCTGCCATACCGGCACGCAGCGGCTGGTGCGCAACCTGACCGCGGGCGAGATCGTCGGCCAGATCATGGTGGCCCGCGACGACCTGGGCGAATGGCCCGAGCCCGGCCGCAATCCCCATGACGAGACGCGGCTTCTGTCGAACATCGTGCTGATGGGGATGGGCGAGCCGCTCTACAATTTCGACAACGTGCGCGACGCGATGAAGATCGCGATGGATGGCGAGGGGATCAGCCTGTCCCGCCGCCGCATCACCCTGTCGACCAGCGGCGTGGTGCCGATGATCGCCCGCACCGCCGAGGAGATCGGCTGCCTGCTGGCCGTCAGCTTCCACGCGACCACGGATGAGGTGCGCGACAACCTGGTGCCGATCAACAAGCGCTGGAACATCGAGGCGCTGCTGACCGAGCTCAAGGAATATCCCCGGCTGTCGAACTCCGAGCGGATCACGTTTGAATACGTGATGCTCAAGGGCGTGAACGACAGCGACGAAGACGCCCACCGGCTGGTCGAGCTGATCCGCGGCATCCCCGCCAAGATCAACCTGATCCCGTTCAACCCCTGGCCCGGCTCGCCTTATGAGCGGTCGTCGAACAACCGCATCCGGGCCTTCGCCGACATCGTCTACAAGGCCGGCTACGCCTCGCCGATCCGGACGCCGCGGGGCGAGGACATCATGGCCGCCTGCGGTCAGCTGAAGTCCGACACCGAGCGTGAGCGGAAGTCCAAGCGCCAGATCGAGACCGAAGCGCGGGCCTAGTCCCGCTTCGGCTCGGGGCGGCCGGGCACGGTCTCGCGCGGCTCTTCGGGCAGTTTCCAGGTGTCGATGGCGTGGATCGCTTCCTCGGCCGTCTCGACGAACTGGAACAGGCCCAGGTCGACTTCGGCTATGGTGCCCGCCTCGGCCAATGCCGCGAAGTTGACGACCTTCTCCCAGAACGCCTGACCGAACAGCAGGACGGGGATCCGCTCCATCCGGCCGGTCTGGATCAGGGTCAGCGCCTCGAACAGTTCGTCCATGGTCCCGAACCCGCCCGGGAACGCCACGATCGCGTTCGCCCGCATCAGGAAGTGCATCTTGCGGATCGCGAAGTAGTGGAAGTTGAAGCACAGGCCCGGCGTCACGTATTCGTTCGGCGCCTGCTCGTGCGGCAGCACGATGTTCAGACCGATGGACTGCCCGCCCGCATCGACGGCGCCGCGGTTGCCGGCCTCCATCACGCCGGGGCCGCCGCCGGTCACGATGACGTTCTCGCGCCCATAGCTCTGCATCGAGCGTTCGGTCATCGCCCGCGCAAAGGCCCGCGCCTCGTCGTAGTAGCGCGACAGATCGGCCATCGCCTCGGACTTGGCATCGGCCGGATTCTCGCGGATGCGGGCGCCCCCGAACATCACGATGGTCGATTCGATGTTCTTCTCGGCCATCACCATCTCGGGCTTCAACAGCTCGAGTTGAAGGCGGATCGGGCGCAGCTCGGGCCGGCCGAGGAACTCGTCATCCGCGAAGGCCAGCCTGTAGGCTGGCGCGCGTGTCTGCGGCGTATCGGGGACTTCCTCTGCCGTGCGCCGGTCGGTCGGCGCGTCGCGAAAGGGCGATGCGGTGTGGTCGGTCATTAGGTCAGGAAGCTCCGTCCATTGCAGGGCGCACATAGCCGTCCTATAGCCTCGGGGCCAGACCAGCCGCCACGAAAGGACCGTCCCGCATGTCCCACGACCAGCTCGAATCCGCCATCGAAGCCGCGTGGGAGTCCCGCGCCGACATCACGCCGCAGACCGGCGGCGAGACGCGCGAGGCGATCGAGGCCACGCTCGAAGCGCTGGACCAAGGCAGCCTGCGCGTCGCCGAAAAGCGCGAGGGCGGCGACTGGCACGTGAACCAGTGGGCCAAGAAGGCGGTCCTTCTGGGCTTTCGCATCAAGGACATGGAGATCCATCCCGGCGGCCCGCAGGGCGGCGGCTGGTGGGACAAGGTCGACAGCAAGTTCGCCGGCTGGGGCGAGAACCGCTGGCGCGACGCCGGCTTCCGCGCCGTTCCGAACGCGGTCGTCCGCAAGTCCGCCTTCATCGGCAAGGGCGTCGTGCTGATGCCGTCTTTCGTGAACCTCGGCGCCTATGTCGACGAGGGTACGATGGTCGACACCTGGGCCACCGTCGGGTCGTGCGCGCAGATCGGAAAGAACGTCCACCTGTCCGGCGGCGTCGGCATCGGCGGCGTGCTCGAGCCGCTGCAGGCCGACCCGACCATCATCGAGGACGGCTGCTTCATCGGCGCGCGCTCCGAGGTGGTCGAGGGCTGCATCGTGCGTGAAGGCGCGGTTCTGGGCATGGGCGTCTACCTCGGCAAGTCCACCAAGATCGTCGACCGCGAGACGGGCGAGGTCACCTATGGCGAGGTGCCGCCCTATTCCGTCGTCGTCTCGGGCTCGATGCCGTCGAAGAACAACGTCAACCTCTACTGCGCGGTGATCGTGAAGCGCGTGGACGAAAAGACCCGCGCCAAGGTCGGCATCAACGAGCTGCTGCGGGACTGACGGGTGGATCTGCATGATGCCGGTCTGATCCCAGGGGCTTGAGGGAATCTGAGCGCGCCCGGGAACCAGCCGTTCCGGGCGCCGTTTCGGTCGAAGCCAACAATCTCGAGGGACATCAACATGGGCTGGATTATCACGATCATCCTGGGCGGCCTCGCCGGCTGGATCGCTGAAAAGATCATGAAGGCGGACCACGGCCTGCTGACCAACATCATTCTCGGCATCCTCGGCGCCGCTGTGCTGAACTTCATCCTCGGGACGCTGCTGGGGCTGTATTCTTCGGACAGCTGGATCGCCTACCTGATCGTCGCGATCATCGGAGCCTGCGGGCTCATCGCCATCTGGCGCGCGATCCGCGGACGCGCCTGACCTCTCCCGTTTCACGAGTTTCCTGAGATCGAAAGCCGGGGCCACGGTCCCGGCTTTCGCATGTCGGACCCCGGTGATAGAGGACCCACCATGGCCCGCGAACACCACGTCTATACCCTTCTCGTCCAGACTGGCCGAAGCGCCGACGACGGGCTGCCCGACGGCTCCACCGGTGCCGCGCTGCTGTGCTACGCCAGCGGCGTGGACGAGGCCGAGGCCGTGCGCGAGACGGTCGCGGTACTCAAGCAGGCCGACCTGTCGCCGCTCGACGTGACGGGCTACGGCACGTTGCAGGACCGGCTGTCGGACGGCGAAGAGATCGAGGACGAAGAGCGCGCCCTGATGGAGCGCGCCGCCGCCGAAAACGCGGTGATCGTCGCGCAGGCCACCCCCCTTTACGACGAGGACGACTGACCGCCTGCGTTGCCCCCGCCCCCTGCGGGGCGTAAGGAAAACAAGCAGAGCAGGAGGTTCCATGTCCGTCGATCCCGTCGTCCTCACGCAGGAGCTGATCCGCGAAGCCTCGGTCACGCCTGACTCGGCCGGCGCGGTGGCGCTGGTCCCGCGCGTGCTGGAAGAGGCCGGGTTCACCTGCGCGCGCGCCGACCGCAACGGCATCCCGAACCTCTACGCCCGCTACGGCACCAAAGGCCCGACCCTGGGCTTCAACGGCCACGTGGACGTGGTGCCGGTGGGCGATCCCGCCGACTGGACGGGCGACCCGTTCGGGGCCGAGATCCGGGGCGACACGCTCTACGGCCGGGGCGCCTGCGACATGAAGTCTGGCGTGGCGGCCTTCGTCGCGGCGGCGATCGACGCCGCGCAGGACTGCCCCGGCTCACTGGTCCTGACGATCACCGGCGACGAAGAGGGCAACGGCGTGGACGGCACCGCCGCGATCCTCGACTGGATGGACACGGCAGGCGAGCGCATGGACGCCTGCATCGTGGGCGAACCCACCTGCCCCGACGAAATGGGCGAGATGGTCAAGATCGGCCGCCGCGGCTCGATGACCACGTGGGTCAAGGCCACCGGGCGGCAGGGACACTCGGCCTATCCGCACCGGGCGCTGAACCCGATCCACGCGATGGTCGCCTACCTCGCGCGCCTGACCGCGCAGCCGCTGGACAACGGCACCGACCATTTCGATGCCTCGACGCTGCAAATAACGGGATTCGATACCGGCAACGCGGCGAACAACGTCATCCCCGGCGCCACCCGCGCGATGGTCAACATCCGCTTCAACGACGACCACACCGGCGCAGACCTGTCGGACTGGCTGCGGACCGAGGCCGACAATGTTGCACGTGAAACCGGCGTGACCTTCGACCTCGACATCAAGATCTCGGGCGAAAGCTTCGTGACCCCGCCCGGCCCCCTGACCGACCTCGTGCAACGGGCGGTCGAGGCCGAGACCGGGCGCATCCCGGTCCTTTCCACCTCCGGCGGCACGTCCGACGCGCGCTTCATCAAGAACCACTGCCCGGTGGTCGAGGTCGGCCTCGTCGGAAGCACGATGCACCAGGTGGACGAAAGGGTCGAAGTCGCCCACATCCATCAGCTGGCCGCCATCTACGGGCGCATCATCCGGGGGTACTTCGCATGAGCCTTCTCGTCACCCGCACCGACGACATGGACGCCTGCCGCGCCCTGCGCCGCGCCGTGTTCATCGAGGAACAGAACGTCCCCGAGGACCTCGAATGGGACGGCCGCGACGGCGAGGCGGTGCACATGCTCGCCCGGCTCGACGGGCAGGCGGTCGGCACGCTGCGCATGTTCCTGACCCCGCCCACGGCCAAGATCGGCCGGGTCTGCGTGCTGCAACCCCTGCGCGGGACGGGCGTGGGCCGGGCGCTGATGCAGGCCGCGCTGGGCCTGCTGCGCGACGAACGGGGCATCGTCGAAGCGAAGCTCGGCGCGCAGATGCAGGTCCTCGACTTCTACCGTGGCCTTGGTTTCGAGGCGCACGGCCCCATCTACGACGATGCCGGCATCCCGCACCGGGACATGACACTCACGCTCTAGGCGCGGTTCCGTCGCCGGGCATCCAGACTTACAAGGCGGCGATATGGCTGATCTTCCCACCAAGGCCGACATCCTGCGCTGGATCTCGGACAACCCCACGCTCACCGCGAAGCGCGACATCGCCCGCGCCTTCGGGATCAAGGGGCAGGCGCGCGTCGACCTCAAGCGGATGCTGAAAGAGCTCGAGGAAGAGGGGCACCTCGAAAAGCGCAAGAAGACCTATCGCGACCCCGACACGCTGCCGCCCGTGTCGGTCTGCGAGGTCATGCGCCCCGATGCCGACGGGGACCTTCATGCCAAGCCGCTGGAATGGACCGGCGACGGCCCCGAGCCGCGCATCCTCATCGTCGAGCGTCAGTCCGACGCCGCGCTCGGCGCCGGCGACCGGGTGTTGCTGCGCCTGACGCAGGTCAAGGCCGGGGATCACGCCTATGAAGGGCGCCTGATCCGCAAGCTGAACCGCACCGCGATGCGGATGCTCGGCATCTTCCGCCAAGGGGCCGAAGGCGGGCGGATCGTCCCGATCGAGAAGGGGTCGGACAAGGAATGGCTGGTCCGCCCGGGCGACACCCACGGCGCCCATGAAGGCGAACTGGTCGAGGCCGAGCGTGTCGGCTCGAAGGACCGCATGGGCCTGCCTCGCGCCCGCATCCTCGACCGGCTGGGCGACCCGTCCGAGCCGAAGTCGGTGTCGCTCATCGCGATCGCGCAGCACGGCATCCCCGACCACTTCCCCGACGAGGTTATCGCCGAGGCCGAAGCGGCCGAGCCCGTCCCCTTGGGCGACCGCACCGATCTGCGCGACCTGCCCCTCATCACCATCGACCCCAGCGACGCGCGCGACCACGATGACGCCGTCTATGCCCATGCCGACGACGATCCCCGCAACCAGGGCGGCCACGTCCTGTGGGTCGCCATCGCCGACGTCGCCCACTACGTCCGCCCTGGCTCGGAACTGGACCGCGAGGCCCGCAAGCGCGGCAACTCCACCTACTTCCCCGACCGCGTGGTGCCGATGCTGCCCGAGGCGCTGTCGGGCGACCTGTGCTCGCTGCATGAAGGGGCGGAGCGTGCCTGCCTTGCCGTGCGCATGGTGCTCGACCGCGAAGGCACCAAGATCGGCCACCAGTTCCACCGTGGCCTGATGTGCTCGCCCGCCGCTTTGTCCTACGAAGAGGCGCAGGCGGCTTACGACGGCGAGCCCACCGATAAGACCGAATCCCTGCGCGACCCGGTCATCGTGCCGCTCTTCAACGCCTACCACGCGCTCCGCACGGCGCGGCACAAGCGCCAGCCGCTGGAGCTTGACCTGCCCGAGCGCCGGATCGAGCTGTCGCCCGACGGCCGCGTCACCTCCGTCGCCTTCCGCGACCGGCTCGACGCGCACCGGCTGATCGAAGAATTCATGGTGCTCGCCAACGTCGCCGCCGCCGAGGAACTGGGCAAGCGGCGCACGGCGCTCCTTTACCGCGTCCACGAGGAACCCTCGCCCGACAAGCTCGAGGCGCTGCGCGAGGTGGCCGGAGCGTCCGGCTTCACGATGGCCAAGGGGCAGGTCCTGCAGACCCGCCACCTGAACCAGCTTCTTGCGCAGGCCCAAGGCACCGAGTTCGACGAGCTCATCAACATGAGCACGCTGCGGTCGATGACGCAGGCCTATTACAGCCCCGAGAATTTCGGCCATTTCGGCCTCGCGCTGAAGCAGTACGCGCATTTCACCTCGCCCATCCGCCGCTATGCCGACCTCGTCGTGCACCGCGCGCTGATCGCCGCGCATGGCTGGGGCAAGGACGGGCTGACCCCGCACGACATCGAAGACCTGCCCCAGACGGGCGAGCACATCTCGGGGACCGAACGCCGCTCGATGCTGGCCGAGCGCGACACGACCGACCGTTACCTCGCCGCATTCCTGTCCGAGCGGGTCGGCTCCGAAATGACGGGCCGGATCTCGGGCGTGCAGAAGTTCGGCCTCTTCGTGAAGCTGGACGAGACGGGGGCTGACGGCCTCGTGCCGGTCCGGGCGCTTGGCGGCGAGTATTTCCACTTCGACGCCGACGCACAGACGCTAATGGGCGACCGCACAGGCCTGACGCTGGGCCTCGGGCAGCGCGTCACGGTGCGGATCGCCGACGCCGTCCCGGCCACCGGCGGCCTCGTCCTCGACCTGTTGGAGGCCGAGGGCGCGGCCCTGTCCGCCCCGTCCTCGCGCGGTCGCACCCGCCGCGGCGGCCCGCCACCCAAGCGCGCCAAGGGCAAGGCAAAGGCCAAGAAGACCGCACGCGACCGCAAGGTGAAGCGCACCCGCCGGGGTTGACGCCCCCGGCCCCGGGTGCAGGATCGCCCGGCACAAGCCGGAAGAGCCCCATGCACGACGCCACCCACGCGCTTCTCGTCATCGACATGCAGAACGACTTCTGCCCGGGCGGCGCGCTGGCGGTCCCCGAAGGCGACACGCTCGTGCCGAGCATCAACGCCCTGATGGACGAGTTCCGCGCCGTGATCCTGACCCAGGACTGGCACCCGGCCGGCCATTCCTCCTTCGCGTCCTCCCACGCGGGCAAGGCCCCGATGGACAGCACCGAGATGCCCTACGGCACCCAGATCCTCTGGCCCGACCACTGCGTCCAGGGAACCGAGGGCGCCGCCTTCGCCCCCGGTCTCAGGACCGATGCAGACCTGATCCTGCGCAAGGGGTTCAACCCCGGCATCGACAGCTACTCCGCCTTCTTCGAGAACGACCACCAGACACCGACCGGCCTTGAAGGCTACCTGCGCACCCGCGGGATCCAGCGGCTCACCCTTGTCGGCCTCGCCCTCGACTTCTGTGTGAACTTTTCCGCCCTCGACGCGGCAAGGCTCGGCTTCGCCGTCACCGTCCGCACCGACCTCAGCCGCGCCATCGACGCGAACGGCTCGAAGGAGGCCGCCATTAGCGCCATGCACAAGGCCGGCGTGGAGCTTCGCTGATGGATGCCCGCGCGCTGTTCCTCGGGATCGCCTTCGCGGTCATGTGGTCCTCGGCCTTCACCTCGGCCAAGATCGTCGTCGCCCACGCCCCTCCGCTGACGGCGCTGGCGTTCCGATTCGCCATCTCGGGCCTGATCGCCGTCGTCATCGCCCGCGCCCTCGGCCAGACGTGGCGCCTGACCCGGCCCCAGTGGCGCGCGACGGTGGTGTTCGGCCTGTGTCAGAACGCGCTCTACCTCGGGCTCAATTTCATCGCCATGCGCACGATCGACGCCGGGCTCGCGTCGATCATCGCCTCGACCATGCCGCTGCTGGTCGCCCTCGTCGGCTGGCTGGTGTTCCGCGAGCGTCTGCCTGCCATGGGTGTCGCCGGCCTTTTGGCAGGCCTCGTGGGCGTGGCGCTCATCATGGGCAGCCGCATCTCGGGCGGGGTGGATATGGGCGGCCTCGCGCTGTGTATCGCGGGCGTGCTGGCGCTGACCGTGGCGACCCTCAGCGTCCGGGGCGCCTCCTCGGGCGGCAATCTGTTGATGGTCGTGGGCCTGCAGATGCTGGTCGGCTCGGCGATACTGACTGTCGTCGCGATCCTGTTCGAAGAGTGGCAGGTCAACTGGACGCCGTCGCTGATCGTGGCCTTCGCCTACACGACGCTGGTGCCGGGCTTGGCCGCGACGCTGACGTGGTTCGTCCTCGTCGGCCGGATCGGGGCCACGCGCGCGGCCAGCTTCCACTTTCTCAACCCGTTCCTCGGGGTCGCCCTGGCCGCCATCGTGCTGGGCGAACGGCTCGGGCCGCTCGACCTTGCGGGCGTGGCGATCATCATGGTGGGGATTCTCGCGGTGCAGCTGACCAAGGCGCCGGCGCCAAGCGCGCCGCGCCGCACAACGGCGTGAAGTGAAATCACCACATCTGGAAAGAAGTGGTGAGCCGACAGGGGCTCGAACCCTGGACCTACTGATTAAAAGTCAGTTGCTCTACCAACTGAGCTATCGGCTCACTGGCGGGCGAGATAACGGGGCCTCCCCGGGGCGTCAAGCGCAAACCCCGCGCTTTTCTTCGTATCGTCCTCTCCTTATATGGCTGCAGCCATGATCCAACGTCCCGCACCCCTGCCGTTCATGAAGATGCACGGCCTCGGCAACGACTTCGTCATCCTCGACCTGCGCGAGGGCGAGGACATCGTGACGCCCGCGCTCGCCCGTGCCCTGGGCGACCGGCAGCGCGGCGTGGGATTTGACCAGCTCGCCACGATCCAAGCAGACGCCGGGGCCGACGCCCGCCTCGTGTTCTGGAACGCCGACGGCTCGCAGGCCGGCGCCTGCGGCAATGCGACGCGCTGTATCGCGCGGCACCTGATGGACGACACCGGCGCAACCGAACTGCGCCTGCGGACCGAGCGCGGCCTTCTGACCGCGCGCGACGCGGGCGAGGGGCTGACGGCCGTGAACATGGGCGACCCGATTCTCGACTGGCGCGAGATCCCACTGTCCGAGGACGTGGACATCGATGCCCTCCCGATCGAGGGCGCCCCCCTTGCGACCGGCATGGGCAACCCGCATTGCACGTTCTTCATGGACGACGTGACGGGCGTGGACCTTGCGACCTTCGGCCCCGCGCACGAGCGTCACCCCCTGTTCCCCCAGCGGACCAACGTCCAGATCGCCCACGTCACCGGCCCCGACCGCCTGCGGATGCGGGTGTGGGAACGTGGCGCGGGGATCACGCTGGCCTCGGGCTCGTCCTCCTGCGCCGTCGCCGTCGCCGCGCATCGCCGGGGCCTCGCGGGCCGCAGCGTGACCATCGACCTCGACGGCGGGACGATCCACATCGACTGGCGCGACGACGGCGTCTGGATGACGGGCCCCACGGCCCACGTCTTCGACGGAACGCTCACGCCCCAGTGGCTGGAGGCCGTGGAATGAGCACGCCCCCCGTCTTCTCCAACCACGGCTGCCGCCTGAACATGTACGAGACCGAGGCGATGAAGGCCCTCGCCGCGGAACATGGTCTGTCCGACGCCGTGGTAGTGAACACCTGCGCCGTGACCGCCGAGGCCGTGCGCAAGGCGAAAAAGGACATCCGCCGCCTCGCGCGCGAGAATCCCGGTGCGGCCGTCATCGTCACCGGCTGCGCCGCCCAGACCGAGCCCGAGACCTTCGCGGCGATGCCCGAGGTCACGCGCGTCATCGGCAACATCGAAAAGATGCAGCCCGCCACCTGGGCCGCGATGGCCCCCGATTTCGCGGGCGAGACGGAACGCGTGCAGGTTGACGACATCATGTCCGTCACCGAAACCGCCGGCCACCTGATCGACGGCTTCGGCACCCGCTCCCGCGCCTATGTGCAGGTCCAGAACGGCTGCGACCACCGCTGCACCTTCTGCATCATTCCCTACGGCCGCGGCAATTCGCGCTCGGTCCCAGCCGGCGTCGTGGTCGAACAGATCCGCCGCCTCGCCGCGCAGGGCTACGAGGAAATCGTGCTGACCGGCGTCGACCTGACCTCCTGGGGCGCCGACCTGCCGGGCACGCCGCGCCTGGGCGATCTGGTGATGCGCATCCTCAAGTTGGTCCCCGAGCTGCCGCGCCTTCGGATCAGCTCGATCGATTCGATCGAGGTGGACGAGAACCTGATGTGCGCGATTGCCGAGGAAGAGCGGCTGATGCCCCACCTTCACCTGTCGCTCCAGCACGGGTCGGACCTGATCCTGAAACGCATGAAGCGCCGCCACCTGCGCGGCGACGCGATCCGCTTCTGCGAAGAGGCCCGCCGTCTGCGCCCCGAGATGACCTTCGGCGCCGACATCATCGCCGGCTTCCCCACCGAGACCGAGGATCACTTCGCCGACTCCCTCCGGCTGGTCGAAGACTGCGGCCTGACCTGGCTGCACGTCTTCCCCTACTCCGCCCGGCCCGGCACCCCCGCCGCACGGATGCCCCAGCTTGACGGCGGCTTGGTGAAAGAGCGCGCCGCCCGGCTGCGCGCCCTTGGCGACCGGGCGGTGGCCGACCACCTGTCGGCGCAGGTCGGCCGCACCCACCGCGTCCTGATGGAAAGCCCCCGCATGGGCCGGACCGAGCAATTCGCCGAGGTCGCCTTTACCGCCGACCGCCCCGAGGGCCGCACCGTCGAGGCTCGGATCGAGGGTGTCGCGGGAACGCGGCTGACCGCCGCCTGACTCCGACAGGTCTCTCACACTGTTCTCACGCGACTCGCACGGTGGTCTCACCGGGTTTTCACGCGCAGAAGGGGCTCGCCTCTGCCTCCGTTCAAGGTAAGGTGAGCACATGATGGAGCTGTTCTATTCCGCCGCCTCGCCCTTTGTCCGCAAGGTCATGATCGTCCTGCACGAGACCGGACAGCTTTCGGACGTTGCGCTGCGGACGTCCGTGCAGACCCCGCTCAAGCCCGATCCGACCAATCAGAACCCGCTCGGCAAGGTGCCGTGCCTTGCCCGCCCCGATGGCCCCGCACTTTACGACAGCCGGGTGATCTGCCGGTATCTGGATGATCGCGCCGGCGCTCGGCTCTATCCGCAGCAGCGACTCTGGGATGTCCTGACGCTCGAAGCGACGGCCGACGGGATCATGGATGCCGCTGTCCTGATGGTCTACGAATGGCGCGTTCGGCCCGAGGACAAGCGGTTTCCCGACTTCGTCGACGCCCAGTGGGGCAAGGTCACGAAGGCCCTCGACGCGATCGAGAATCGCTGGCTCAGCCACCTGTCGGGGCCGCTCCACATGGGACAGATCGCGGTCGGCTGCGCCCTGGACTACCTCGACTTCCGCCACGGCGACCGCGCCTGGCAGGACGACCGTCCCGGCCTCGCCGCGTTCCAGGCGCGGATGGCCGAGCGTCCTTCCTTCTCTGCAACGGTGCCAAGCTAGGTCCGGCACATCGCGAATCGCGCTTCCTGTGTCACATTTATTGCAGCCTGTTGATTACTGCGGCATTCAACCTACTCGGACGCGACCTGCGCGCCTTTGCCCGCTGGACCGCGGAGGAATCAGGCGCTAGACAGCGCTGCAACCGCGCCGGACCAGGTTCAGGCGGATTTCCCGTGTCTGCTCCCACTCCGACGGCCGCAAGAAGGAGAGACGACCTCGTGTCCCACGCAGATGATCACGGCACCACGCGCCGCGACTTTCTCTACTATGCCACCGCAGGCGTCGGCACTGTCGTCGCAGGCGCCGCCGTGTGGCCTCTCGTGAACCAGATGAACCCGGCCGCGAACGTGCAGGCCCTTTCCTCGATTCGCGTGGATGTGAGCGGGATCGAACCCGGCACACAGCTTACCGTCCAGTGGCTCGGCAAGCCGGTCTTCATCCGTCGCCGCACCGAAGAAGAGATCGCAGAGGCGAACGCCGTCGACGTTTCGGCCCTTCCCGACCCGATCGCGCGGAACGCCAACATCGCTGGCGACGCCCCTGCCACGGACCCGAACCGGGCCCTGTCGCAGGGTGAAGGCGGCAACGCCGAGGAATGGCTCGTCATGATGGGCGTCTGCACCCACCTCGGCTGCGTGCCCCTGGGTGACGGCGCGGGCGATTTCGGCGGGTGGTTCTGCCCCTGCCACGGATCGCACTATGACACCGCCGGCCGCATTCGCCGCGGACCCGCGCCCGAGAACTTGCCCGTGCCCGTCGCGGCCTTCGACGACGAAACCACGATCGTTCTGGGATAAGGAGAACCTGAGCATGGCCGGAATCCCGCACGACCACTACGAACCCAAATCGGGTGCAGAGCGCTGGTTGCACAAGCGCCTCCCGATCGTGGCGCTTCTGTACGACACGATCATGATCCCCACCCCCAAGAACCTCAACTGGATGTGGATCTGGGGGATCATCCTGGTCTTCACGCTGGTCCTTCAGATCGCAACCGGGGTGGTGCTGGTGATGCACTACATCCCGTCGACCGAAACCGCCTTTGCCTCGGTCGAGCACATCATGCGCAACGTGAACGGCGGCTTCATGCTGCGCTACATGCACGCCAACGGCGCCTCGCTGTTCTTCGTCGCGGTCTACATGCACATCTTCCGCAACCTCTACTACGGCACCTACAAGGAGCCGCGCGAGGTGACCTGGATCATCGGCATCCTGATGTACCTGCTGATGATGGGCACCGCCTTCATGGGCTACGTGCTGCCCTGGGGCCAGATGTCCTTCTGGGGCGCCACGGTGATCACCGGCCTCTTCGGCGCAATTCCCTTCGTCGGCGAAGCCATCCAGACCTGGCTTCTGGGCGGACCGGCTGTCGGCGAGTACACACTGACTCGCTTCTTCTCCCTGCACTACCTGTTGCCCATGATCCTCGTGGGTCTGACGGCCGTCCACATCTGGGCCTTCCACACCACCGGCAACAGCAACCCCACTGGAGTCGAGGTGCGTCGCGCGTCGAAGGAAGTGGCACGGAAAGATACGCTGCCCTTCTGGCCCTACTACGTCATGAAGGACGTGTTCGCGCTGTCCGTGATCCTCGTGGTGTTCTTCGCGATCGTGGGCTTCATGCCGAACTACCTCGGCCACCCCGACAACTACATGGAGGCAAACCCGCTGGTGACCCCGGCGCACATCGTCCCGGAGTGGTACTTCCTGCCGTTCTACGCGATCCTGCGGGCCTTCACGAGCGACGTCTGGATCGTGATGTTCGCAAGCTGGATCACCGGCGGCATCATCGACGCCAAGTTCTTCGGGGTGCTGGCGATGTTCGGCGCGATCGCGGTGATGGCGCTTGCGCCCTGGCTCGACACGTCGTCGGTGCGTTCGGGCCGCTACCGGCCGATGTTCAAGTGGTGGTATGCGCTTTTCATCGTGAACTTCTTCGTCCTGATGTGGGTCGGCGCCATGCCGGCAGAAGAGCCCTACTCGACCATCTCGCTCATCGCGGCGGCCTACTGGTTCGCTTACTTCCTCGTGATCCTGCCGCTTCTGGGTGTGCTCGAGAAGCCGCTGCCCCAGCCCGCGACGATCGAAGAGGACTACGCAAGCCACTACGCCCCGACCACGGGCGGAACGACCACCGTCGTGAACCCGGCGGAATGAGAGGAATGACGATGACGCTCAGCACCATCATTCGGGCAGGCTTGGTCGGCCTGCTCCTCACGCCCGCGGCCGGTTTCGCCCAGGAGGAAGACGAAGACGCCGTCGAATCCGAAGGCGGCGACGGCGAGACCCACGTGGTCGACTACGCCTTCCCCTTCGAGGGTCCTTTCGGCACCTACGACCAGTTCCAGCTGCAGCGCGGTCTGCAGGTCTACACGCAGGTCTGCTCGGCCTGTCACGGACTGCAATATGTCGCGATCCGGTCGTTGGCCGACGACTCCGGTCCCGGCCTGCCCGAGGACCAGGTGCGCGCCTATGCTGCGCAGTTCGAGGTGTGGGACGAGGCGCTTCTCGATGGCGAGGGCGACTTCCGCCAGGCCACGCCGACCGACCAGTTCCCGGACTCCGCGCTCGCCAACGCGCCGGACCTGTCGTTGATGGCCAAGGGTCGGGCAGGCTTTCACGGACCCTACGGGCTCGGCATCAACCAGCTTCTGAAGGGCATGGGCGGCCCGGAATACCTCACCTCGCTGCTGATGGGCTACACGGGCGAGACGATGACCCAGGCCGGCGCCACCCTTTACGAGAACGTCGCCTTCGAAGGCGGCTGGATCGCCATGCCTCCGCCGCTCTACGGGGACGACGTCGAGTACGAGGACGGGACCGAGGCCTCGCTCGAGCAGGTGTCGAAGGACGTCTCGGCCTTCCTGATGTGGACAGCCGAACCCAAGCTCGCCGCGCGCAAGCGGGCCGGCTTCACCGGGGTCATTATCCTGGGTGTTCTGGCGGTGCTGCTGTACCTGACCAACAAGCGGATCTGGGCGCCCCACAAGCGCAAGATCAAGGACGCGAACGCCGAGTAAACGGCTGGTAGCGATAGGCACGAAAGGCGCGCGGCCCCCCGCGCGCCTTTTTTTGTGCGCCTAGCCCTCGGCGCCCAAATACGCCCGCAAGGCCGCCGGGGGATCGCCTAGCAGAACCTCGGTTTCCACGGGCGGCGCGGCGACACCGTCGGCCACCAGAATGGTCTCACCCCCGATACGACGCGCATCGTCGGGATCATGTGTCACCATCATCATGGTGCGCCCCCGGTCGCGTGCCAGATCCCGGACGAGGCCCTGCATCTCGGCCCGCATCGCCGGGCCAAGCGCGGCAAAGGGCTCGTCCAGCAGCAGCAGGGGCCGGTCCTGCAACAATGCGCGCGCAAAGGCAGCACGGCTCTGTTGGCCGCCCGACAGGTTTCCCGGCTTGCGATCCTCCAGCCCTTCCAGCCCCACCGACGCCAGCGCCTCGGCCACCCGGTCCCGCTCGTCCGGGCTCAGTCGGCCAGAGGGACGCAGTCCAAGGCCGACATTCTCGGCGGCGGTCATGTGGGGGAACAGGTTGTTGTCCTGAAAGATCGTGGCAACCGGCCGCTTGCCGGGGGAGAGGTGGTCGAGGCGCTCGCCATTCCACAGGATGCGTCCCTCAGCGGCTTCGGAGAAGCCCCCGATCACCGACAGCAGCGTCGACTTGCCGGCACCGGACGGCCCCATGATCGCGACCTGCGCACCCTCTGGCACCTCGAGATCGGCACGGAGGATGAAGTCGCCCTGCCGGATCACCAGCCCGTCAAGCGTCAGCATCCACACGCCCCCCTCGATCGAACACCCAGAACGCGAACAGGCTCAGCGCCAGCAACAGCACAGCCGCCCCCGCCGCGTCATCCATCCGGTACGCGCCCATCAGACGGTAGAGCTGCAGGGGCAAAGTGGCACTGTCGGCATCCGCGAACAGCGCGATCACGCCAAGATCGCCCATCGACAGCGCCGCCGCGAGCCCCGCCGAAAAGCCCAGCGGCCGCCGCAGCCGCGGTAGCAGCACCCGTCGCACCCACACCAGTTCGCTCATTGCCAGCGAAGCGGCGAGCGGGGCGTAGTCGCTCTCGACCCGCTGAACGGCAGGGGCGAGCGCCCGCAGTGCGAAGGGCAGCGCCATGACCGTGTTGACGAGCGCCGTAACCGGCAGCGCCAGCGTGTCGGGCCTGACGAAGGGATAGGTCACGATGAACAGCCCCGTCCCGAGCACCAGCGGCGAGGCGGCGAGGCCCAGCATTCCCGCAAGCTCGATCCCGCGCGCGTTTCGCCCCGCGCGCGCCGTAGCGACGGCGATCACCAGCGCGGTCGCGGTGCAGATAACCGCCGAAACCACCGCCACCCCGATCGAATGCCCCGCAGCGACCCAGACCGAGGCCGGCAGCCCCGCAATTGACGGAACGCCCCGAACCAGCAGCGCAAGAAGCGGCGTCAGCAGGAAGACCGCAGCGAGCAGGATGCAGGCTCCATCCCACCAAGCCGGCCCGAGGTCCCAGCGCCGCACAACCCGATCAAGGCCCCGCCCCAGCGCCTCGGGCACGGTTACGCCCAACGCCAGCGCTCCAACGCCCACCGTCACGGCGAGTTGCAAGAGGGCCAGGAGGGCAGCGCGCCCAAGCTCAAAGTCGAAACGGAATGCTTGGTAGATGGCGAGCTCGATGGTCGTGGCGCGCGGGCCGCCGCCCAGCGTCAGCGCCACCGCGAAGCTCGTGGTGCAGATCAGGAAGACAACAAGCGCCGCGCCCGGCAACACGCCGCGCAGCATCGGCCATTCGATGTGGCGCCCGATGTCGTGCCGTGACATGCCCAAGGCGGCGGCCAGCCGGAACCGCTCGGCCGGGATCGCCTGCCAGCCCTGCAGGACGAGGCGCGTCGCCAGCGGCAGGTTGAAGAACACGTGGGCCAGGATCACGCCGTGCGCGCCGTAGACGGAGACCGGCGACAGACCCAGAGCGCCGCCCAGGTCGTTCACCCATCCGGCGCGGCCAAAGACCATCAGCAGGCCCAGGATCGCCACGATCACCGGCAGGATGAACGGCGCCCCCAGCAGCGTGACCAGCAGCGCCCGCCCCGGAAACCGCCGCCGCGCCAGCGCTCGTGCCACCGGCACGGCAAGACCGACCGACAGCACGGCCGAGACCGCCGCCTGCCACAGGGTGAATCGGACCGCCGCCCAGTCTCCGGGCGCCAGCGACGCGCCCTCGGCCCGGGCCAGCACCGCAACGAGCGAGCCGACGACAAGGACCACGACGACAATCGCCGCGGCCCCGCCGGCAAGCGTCAGCGGCTGAGCGCGGCGCGCCATTCGTCCAGCGCGGCGTCGATGGTCTCGGGCGTTTTATCGATCGGGACAAGCAGGGTCTTCTCGGGCTCGATCAGGGTGTCGAAGCCGTCGGGCAGGCCGGCTTCGGGCATCTTGGCCGGGTACATCCAGTTCGTGGTTGGCAGCACCGACTGGGCCTCGTCCGTCGCGAGGAACGACAGGAAGTCGCGCGCCAGGTCGACCTGGTCGGACCCCTCGATCGCCGCCGCGACCTCGACCTGCAGGTAGTGCCCCTCGTCGAACTTGGCGGCGGCATAGCCATCATCGCCCTCGCCGATCCGATGATAGGCGGGCGAGGTCGTGTAGCTGAGCACCATGTCGGCCTCGCCCTCAAGGAACAGGTTGTAGGCCTCGGACCAGCCCGGAGTGACGGTCACGATGTTGTCCGACAGGCCTTCCCAAATGGCCGGCGCCTCGTCTCCGTAGGCTTCCTTGACCCATAGGAGCAGACCAAGTCCTGGGGTCGAACTGCGCGGGTCCTGAATGACGATCGAGGCGTCGCTGTCGCCAAGCGCGCGGAAGGAGGACGGCGCGTCGAAATCGGCGCGGTGGACGAAGGCGAAGTAGCCCCAGTCGAAGGGCACGAAGATCTCGCTGTCCCACTCGATCGGCAAGTCCCAGTCGACCCCCTCGACGCCGGATGGCGCGAACAGACTCGTCTCCTGCGCCTCGGCCATCAGGTTGGTATCGAGGCCGACGACCACGTCCGCGTCGGTGCGGGTGCCTTCGAGCTGAAGGCGCGACAGCAGGGCGGCGCCGTCGCCGGCGGCGGTGAACTGCAGGTCGCACGCGCAGCGGGCCTCGTAGGCCTCTTCGATGGCGGGGCCAGGGCCCCACTCGGACACGAAGCTGTCGTAGGTATAGACGTTCAGGACGGGTGGCTCCTGCGCCAGCGCAGGGCTGGTGGCGAGGAGAAGGGTCGGTATCGCGAAACGCATGTCGCCTCCTTGTCGCCGGTGGGGAAAGGGGCTTGCGCCGTCTGACCTTCCCTCCGCCGGTGTTAGCCGGATCAGGTTCTGCGGGTTCGCGGACGCGCCGCATCTCAGCCCGCCGAACGGGCACCCCGAGGTAAGGCGTGAGCTAGGACGCACCGGCACGCCTTGCAAGGGTGTGGTCAGGTGCGCAGCCACTCCAGCGCGGCGGCGACGTCATGCACCTCGGGCCGCGGCGGCAGGGCGGGCCGGTCGATCATAACCACCGGCAGGCCCAGCGCGCGTGCCGCATCGATCTTGGCACGTGCGCCCGTGCCCCCGGCGTTCTTCGACACGATGAGGTCGATTCGGTGCCGCTCCATCAGCGTGCCGTCGTCCTCCTGCGTGAATGGCCCGCGCGAGACTTCGACATGGGCGTCCGGGACGGGCAGAGGCGCCTCGGGCGGATCGACCAGGCGCAGCAGGTAGAAGTGCTGAGGGTGGCGCGCAAAGAGGTCCAGGTGCATCCGCCCGATCGCCAGCATGATGCGCCGACGCGACCCCTCCAGCGCCTGCACCGCGCCGTCCAGATCGGGCACCAAGGTCCATTCGTCGCCCAACTGCGGGACCCAGGGCGGGCGCGTCAGGGCCAGGAGCGGCACGCCCGCCTCGGCCGCGGCGGCGACAGCATGCGTGCTCATCTGTGCGGCGAAGGGATGGGTCGCGTCGATCAAGTGGGTGATGCGGTTGTCCCGCAGATAGGCCACCAGCCCCGCAACACCTCCAAAGCCCCCGACCCGCTGCGGTAGCGGCTGGCGCACCGGGCGGGCGACCCGTCCGGCGAACGAGATCGTGCCGGCGATCCCCGCCTCGGCCATGGCCCGGCAGAGTGCGGTCGCCTCGGTCGTGCCGCCGAGGATGAGGGCGCGGGGCGTCTTCATGCCAACCTGCATGACGCCTGCGGGGGGCGGAGGCAACAGCCCCTTGCCGCGCCGCGCGCCGCGTGCCACCCCTCCGCCACGCAAGGTGGAGAGCGCATGACCGGGCCCTGGCTCAGCATCATTGGCGTGGGAGAGGACGGGCCAGACGGCCTGTCCCCCGCCGCGCGCGCCGCGCTCGACGCCGCCGAGGTGGTGATGGGCCCGCCCCGCCACCTGTCGCTGGTGCCGACCGGAGGTGAGCGGGTCGAGTGGCCCGTCCCCTATGCCGACGGCATACGGATGCTGATGGAGCGGCGCGGGCGCCCTGTGGCGGTGCTGGTCTCGGGCGATCCCTTCTTGTTCGGCGCGGGATCGGTGCTGGTGCGCGATCTGGAAAGGTCAGAGTGGCGGGCCTTCCCGGGCGCCTCGGTGTTCTCGTTGGCCGCCGCCCGGCTCGGCTGGCCGTTGGAGCGGACGATCTGCCTAGGGCTCCACGCCGTGCCCCTGCAGCGCATGCGCCCGCATCTGGCGCCCGGCGCCCGGATCGTGGCCACCCTGCGCGACGGTGCCGCGGTGGCCGAACTGGGCGCGTGGCTGACCCAGATCGGGTTCGGCGGCGCGCGGATCACGGTGCTCGAGGCGCTCGGCGGCCCGCGCGAGCGCATGTCCACCCAGCAGGCCGACGCGCTGACGGCAGATCATACCCATCCCGTCGCAGTCGCCATCGAGCCCACCGGCCCGGCCCTGTCACTGTCGTCCGGGCGCCCCGACACGCTGTTCGACCATGACGGCCAGATCACCAAGCGCCCGATCCGCGCGCTGACCCTGTCGGCCCTCGCCCCCCGCGCGGGCGAGCACCTGTGGGACATCGGCAGCGGCAGCGGTTCCATCGCGATCGAGTGGCTCATGGCACACCCCGCCTGCACCGCAACGGCGGTCGAGCGCCATCCGGACCGGGCCGCCCGCATCCGCGGCAACGCGCTCGCGCTGGGGCAGGATCGGCTGACAGTGGTCGAAGGCACGGCCCCCGACGCGCTTGCCGGCCTCGCCCCTCCCGATGCGATCTTCGTCGGCGGCGGGCTGAGCGAGGCGCTGCTGGACCGGCTGACCGGCCTCGGCGCCCGCCTCGTGATCAATGCCGTAACGCTCGAAACCGAGGCGCTGATCCTCTCCGCCGAGGCCCGCCTGGGCGGCGAGCTGCTGCGCGTCCAGACTGCGCGCCCGAAACCAATCGGCGACTATCGCGGCTGGGACACCGCTTTCCCGCTGCTGCAATGGAGCTGGACCCCATGATCGTCGCAGGCTTCGGCTTCCGGCGCGCGGCGACCCTCGACAGCCTCGCCGACGCGCTCGCCGCTACGGGCGGTGCGCCAGACGCTTTGGCCACCGCCGCCGACAAGGCATCCGCGCTCGCGCCGCTGGGGGCGCGGCTGGGCCTGCCGGTCCATGCCGTTCCGCCCGACGCCCTGTCCGCCTCGGCGACGCAAACCGACAGCACCGCCTCGAAAACCCACCGCGGCACCGGCAGCGTGGCCGAAGCCGCCGCCCTCGCCGCCGCCGGGCGGGGTGCCCGGCTGTTGACCCCCCGCGTCATCTCGGCCGACCGCATGGCCACCTGCGCCCTCGCCGCCAGTTCCGGAGAGATCCCATGACCGTTCACTTCATCGGCGCCGGCCCCGGCGCGCCCGACCTTCTGACGCTGCGCGGCCGCGACCTGATCGCCGCCTGCCCCGTCTGCCTTTACGCGGGCTCGCTGGTCCCCGAGGCGGTGCTGGATCATTGCCCTGAAGGCGCCCATATCGTGAACACCGCGCCGATGGACCTTGACGCCATCATGGCCGAGATCACCGCCGCCAGCGAGCGCGGGCAGGACATCGCGCGCCTGCACTCCGGCGATCTGTCGGTCTGGTCGGCCATGGGCGAGCAGATCCGCCGCCTGGATGCCGCCGGCATCCCCTACACGGTGACCCCCGGCGTCCCGTCCTTCGCCGCCGCAGCCGCCGCGCTCGGCTCGGAACTGACCCTGCCCGGCGTCGCGCAGTCGGTCGTCCTGACCCGCACGCCGGGCCGCGCCTCGTCCATGCCCGAGGGCGAGACGCTGACCAACTTCGCCGCCACCGGCGCAACCCTGGCGATCCACCTGTCGGTCCAGAACCTTGCCACGGTGGTCCAAGACCTCACCCCCGCTTATGGCGCCGACTGCCCCGTGGCGATCGTGTTCCGCGCCAGCTGGCCGGACGAGCAGATCCACCGCGCCACCCTCTCTACCGTCGAGGCGACCTTGCCCGAGGGCATCACCCGCACCGCCCTGATCCTCGTCGGCCAAGCCCTTGGCGCCACCGAATTCACCGAAAGCCGCCTTTACGCCGCCGGCTATGACCGCCGCTACCGCCCCCAATCCGCCGACAGTCCGTGGAGCGGCTGGCAACCCGGCGACGACTGATCCGCATATCTTGAAAGGGTCCGCCATGACGCTTCCCCCCGGCCTCCTCGTCTCGGCCCCGGCCTCGGGCACCGGCAAGACGACCGTCATGCTGGGCCTCCTTCGGGCGCTGGCCGATCGGGGTCTGACCGTGCAGCCCTTCAAGTCCGGCCCCGACTACATCGACCCCGCCTTCCACTTCGCCGCCAGCGGCAGGCCGTCCTTCAACCTTGACAGCTGGGCAATGGACGAGGGGCTGCTCGGTGCGCTGGCCACCCGCGCGGCCGGCGTCGATATCTGCGTGGCCGAAGGCTCCATGGGCCTTTACGACGGGGTCGCCACGAAAGGCCGGGCCGGGTTCGGCACCTCGGCCGAGACGGCGAAGCGCATGGGTTGGCCGGTAATCCTGGTCCTCGACGTCGGCGGGCAGGCACAGTCCGCGGCGGCGACCGCGCTCGGCTTTGCGACCTACACGCCCGACCTGCCCTTTGCCGGCGTCATCCTTAATCGCGTCGCCTCGCCCCGGCACGAGCGGCTGACCCGCATGGGGATGGAGCGTGCCGGCCTGCCTGTCCTCGGCGCCCTGCCCCGGCGCGGAGACCTCGCCCTGCCCGAACGCCATCTTGGCCTGATCCAGGCGGTCGAGCATCCCTACCTCGACGCGGCCATCGCGGGCTACGCGGCCTTCCTGGCCGAGAATATCGATCTCGACACGGTCATCGCCGCCGCCCGCGCCGGTATCGCGCCGACCGCCGGCCCCTTACCGAAACCGCCCGCCCAGCGCATCGCGCTTGCGCAGGACGCGGCGTTCTCGTTCACCTATCCGCACCTTCTGGAAGGCTGGCGGCAGGCGGGGGCTCAGATCTTGCCCTTCTCGCCCCTCGCCAACGATCCCGTCCCCGACGCCGACCTCGTCTGGCTGCCCGGAGGCTACCCCGAGCTTCACGCCGGCCGCCTCGCCGCAGCTTCGACCTTCCGGCGGAGCCTGCAGGACCACGCCCACAGCAAGCCGGTCCACGGCGAATGCGGCGGCTACATGGCCCTCGGCACTGCGCTGATCGACAAGGAGGGGGAGCGGCACGAGATGGCCGGCCTTCTGGGCCTCGTCACCTCGTACGAGCGGCGCAAGTTCCACCTGGGCTATCGCCGCGCCACGCTGGAAAGGCCAATGCCCGGCCACGCGCCCGGCGCGGTGCTGCGCGGGCACGAGTTCCACTATTCCACCGTGCTGGACCAGCCTGACGCGCCGCTGGCCGCCGTCGCGGATGCGGACGGCAACCCGGTGCCCGAAACCGGTGCTCAGCGCGGCAACGTGACGGGCACCTTCTTCCACATGATCTCAGCGGAAGACTGAGAAGCCGGGGATCCGCAGGTTCGGGTAGGACCGGCGGATGATCCACGCTCCGGCCCCGAGGCTTGCGACGATGATGATGGCGGTGACGATGTCGACGAACATGGAAACGGCTCCTTGACCAGTTGGCCGAGGCATACGTCCGAGGCATCTAGGCACCGGTCGGTCACCGGCAATTCGCGGGCGGTTTGCGACTGGACCAACGATTTTGCGCACGAAATTCTTTCCCTCTGCGTCTCACGCGCCTAAAGCGGCAAAATGACCGGTTTCGTCAGCTTCGTCGGCTCGGGCCCCGGTGACCCGGAGCTTCTGACCCTCAAGGCCGTGGATCGCCTGAAGCGGGCGGATGCGGTGCTGTTCGACGACCTGTCGTCGGGGCCGATCCTGTCGCACGCGAGGACCGGCGCCGACCTTGTCGCCGTGGGAAAGCGCGCCGGGCGCCCCTCGCCCCGGCAGGACCATGTCAGCCGCCTGCTGGTGGACTACGCCACCGGGGGCGGCCGGATCGTGCGCCTGAAATCGGGCGATTCCGGCGTGTTCGGGCGGCTTGAGGAAGAACTGACGGCTCTCAAGGCCGCAGGCATCCCCTACGAGATCGTGCCGGGCATCCCATCGGCCATCGCGGCGGCCGCCGCGGCGGGCATCCCCCTGACGCGGCGCCTGACCGCCCGCCGGGTGCAGTTCGTCACCGGCCACGACATAAGCGGCGCGCTGCCCACGGACCTCGACCTTGATGCGCTGGCCGATCCCACAGCCTCGACGGTCGTGTTCATGGGCAAGCGCACCTTCCCCGCGCTGGCCGAGGCGCTGATCGCGCGCGGCCTGCCCCGCCAGCAGCCGGCGATCCTGGCCGAGGCCGTCTCGACGCCCGACCAGATCATCACGCGCAGCACCGTCGCCGAACTGGCCGAGCGCCTCGCCGCCGAGCGGTCCGAGCATGCTGCGCTGATCCTCTACGGACCGCTGGCCGATGGTTGAGATCACGCTGGTCGGCATCGGCACCGGCAACACGGACCACGTCACGCTCGAGGGCCGCCGCGCCATCGCCGAGGCTGCGCTGATCCTGATCCCCCGCAAGGCCGCAAAGGATGACCTCGCCCATCTGCGCGAACGGATCGTGGCAGAGGCCGATAGCCGCGCCCGGATCGTCCATTTCGACTACCCCACCCGCGACGAGCGCCTGCCCTACCAGGAACGCGTCCGCGTCTGGCACGACGAGATTGCCCACCGCTGGCAGGCGGCCATCGGCGACGAGCCCGCCGCCACGCTGCTCGTCTGGGGCGATCCGGGGCTCTACGATTCGACCCTGCGGATCGCTGCGCGCCTGCCGGATGCGCGCACCCGCGTCATCCCCGGCATCACCGCTCTGCAGGCGCTGACTGCCGCGCATGCGATCCCCTTCAATACGGTGAACGGGCCTGTCTCGGTCACAACGGGGCGCCGCCTGCGGGAGCATGGCTGGCCGGACGCAGCCGAGACGGTCGTGGTGATGCTGGACGGCGGATGCAGCTTTTGCACGCTCCCCAGCGATCTGCATATCTGGTGGGGCGCCTACCTGGGAATGCCCGAGCAGATCCTGGACCACGGCCCCCTGTCGGAGGCAACGCCTCGAATCATCGCCGCCCGCGCTGCCGCGCGCGAGCGCCACGGCTGGATCATGGACACCTACCTGCTGCGGCGGCCGGAGTGACCGCGATCCTCCACCTCTGCACGACATGCCGCGCGGGGGTCGACACAGCCGCCTTACGCGAGGCGCTGCCCGAAGGCGCAGAGTTGCGCCTTCATGAATGCCTGAACGCCTGCGGCAAGCCGGTGGCCCTGTCGATGCAGGGACGGGGCACGGGCTACCTTTTCAATGGCGTCGACCCCGTGACCGATGCGCACGATATTGCCGCGACCGCACGGATCTACATGGCAGCGCCGGGCGGCGTGATCGAGGACGCACGCCCCTGCGGGCGCCTGCGCTTCTGTCTGCTCGGGCGACTGCCGGCGGTTTGATGGCGCACGTGCCATAGGCCTTTGGCTTCATCGCCCTAGGTCGCCGCTGCAACAGCGGATGAAGGAGCCCAGCATGACCACGCACACCTGCGACGTCGCGGTGATCGGCGCCGGAACCACCGGACTATCGGCCGTGCAGGCCGCCCGCGACGCTGGCGGAAAGGTCCTGCTGATCGACCCCGATTTCGTCGGAACCATGTGTGCGAACTACGGCTGCATGCCGTCGAAACTGCTACTGGCCTCGGCGAACGCCGCCCATGCGGCGCGCGGCCTCGGCACATTCGGCATCCGCACCGGCTCTGTCGAGGTCGACGGCCCGGCGGTGTTCCAGCGGGTCCGGAAGCTGCGCGACGACTTCGCGGCATCGGCCCGGGAGACGTTCGACAAGCTGCCCACGGGCACCTGCATCGAGGCCCGCGCCCGCTTCACCGGTCCGACGACGCTGTCCCTCGACACCGGCGACACGGTCGAGGCCGGCGCGGTCGTGATCGCCACCGGATCGTCGCCGATGATCCCCCCACCCCTGCAGGGCCTGGGTGAGCTTGCCCTGACAAACCGCACGGTCTTCGACCTCGAGGATCTGCCGCGACGGCTTGCAGTGCTTGGCGGCGGTGCCATCGGGCTGGAGCTGGCGCAGGGCTTCGCGCGGCTGGGGGTCGAGGTGACGCTGCTCGACAAGGCCAATACCCTGGGCGGAGCCAGAGACCCCGACGTCCAGAAAGCCGTGCACGAGGCGATGGCCGAAGAGATGACCCTGAGGCTTGGCGTCTCGGTCGAGGGCGAGCGGCGGGGGGATGAGGTGCACCTTTCATGGGACGGCGAGAGTTCCGGTACGGGCAGTTTCGACCGGGTGCTCGTGGCGACGGGGCGCCCCCCGAACCTCGACGGGCTGGGGCTCGACGCCACCGGCATCGCCTGCGACGACAAGGGCGTCCCGGAGTTCAACCCGCGCACCCTGCAATGCGGCGACGCCCCGATTTTCATCGCGGGAGACGCGAACGCCGACCGGCCGGTCCTGCACGAGGCATCCGAAGAGGGCGCGCTGGCGGGCCGGAACGCGGTGGCCTTTCCCGCCGTCACGGCGGTCAAGCGCGTGCCGCCCTTCACGGTCACCTTCACCGATCCCCCGCTCGTCCAGATCGGCGAGGGGCCGAGCGAGGACGGCTCGTCCGGCACCTCGCGGTTCGAGGATCAGGGCCGCGCCAAGATCGAAAATCGGAATCGCGGCGTGGTTCGCCTGTTCGGAACGCTCGGCGACGGTCGCCTCGTGGGCGCCGAGCTGTTCGCGCCGGGGGCCGAGCACATGTCTCATTTCCTGCTGCTGGCGATCATGAACGGGATGACCGCCTCGTCCGTGGCCGAGGTTCCCTTCTACCACCCCACGCTGGAAGAGGGTCTGTCCGCCGCGCTCAGCCAGATCTGCAGCAACACGCCGATGACGACACCAGGGCGCTGGCAAAACACGCCTCCACCGGGCGCATGATCGCCATGGGGTGTTGAGAAACGGTTACAATCCGTTGATACCGGCGTCACGAATGTGACCTGGAGTGACCCTCATGAAGATCGCGATCCTCGGCGGAGACGGTTTCGTCGGCTGGCCCACCACGCTGCACCTCTCGGACCTTGGCCACGAGGTGCACATCGTCGACAACCTGTCGCGCCGCTGGATCGATACCGAGCTTGGCGTCCAGTCGCTCACGCCGATGGACTCGATCCAGGAGCGCTGCCGCATCTGGCACGAGATCAGCGGCCGCCGCATCCAGTTCCACCTGATCGACCTTGCCAAGGAATACGAGCGGCTGAAGGTCTGGCTGTCCGAGATGAAGCCCGACGCGATCATCCACTTCGCCGAACAGCGCGCCGCGCCCTATTCGATGAAGACCGACCGCCACAAGGTCTACACGGTCAACAACAACGTCAGCGCGACGCATAACCTTTTGGCCGCAATGGTGGAAGCCGGGATCGACGCGCATCTGGTCCATCTGGGGACCATGGGCGTCTACGGCTATTCGTCGGTCGGCGCGCCCATCCCCGAGGGCTATCTGGACATCGAGATCGACACGCCGAACGGCAAGAAGGAGCAGGAGATCCTGTATCCGACCAAGCCCGGCTCGGTCTATCACATGACCAAGTCTCTGGATCAGATCCTGTTTCAGTTCTATGCGCAGAACGATGGCCTGCGGATCACCGACCTGCATCAGGGCATCGTCTGGGGCACACATACCGATCAGACTCGCAAGCACGAGCAGCTGGTGAACCGCTTCGACTATGACGGCGATTACGGCACGGTGCTGAACCGTTTCCTGATCCAGGCGGCGATCGGCTACCCGCTGACCGTCCACGGCACCGGCGGCCAGACCCGCGCCTTCATCCATATCCGCGACTCCGTCCGCTGCATCGAGCTTGCCCTCGGCGACGCGCCGAAGCAGGGCGAGCGGGTGCGCATCTTCAATCAGATGACCGAGACCCACCGCGTCCGCGATCTGGCCGAGATGGTGGCCCGCATGACCGGCGCCAAGATCGCCAACCTGCCGAACCCCCGCAAGGAAGCGCCCGAAAACGACCTGATCGTGAAGAACGACCAGTTCCTGGCGCTCGGCCTCGACCCCACGACGCTCGAGGAAGGGCTGCTGGACGAGGTGGTCGAGGTCGCCCGGAAATACGCCTACCGCATCGACCGCAGCCGCGTGCCGGCCGTGTCGGGCTGGACCAAGGATTTGGGCGCCAAGGTCGAGCGTGACCCCGAGGGCAAGGCGTTGAAGTCGGTTTCGTGAGGCGCGCTTACGTCACCCTCGTCACCAACGCGGATTTCGCGATGGGGGCGGGGGCGCTGCTGAACTCGCTGGCGCTGACAGGCACCACGGCGGACCGGGTGGTGATGCATACGGGCGGCGTTCCGGCGGACGCGCTCGGGCCCCTGACGGCCGCGGGAGCGCGGCTTGTGCCGGTCGAGTTGCTGCCCACCTCGGACGCCTTCAACGCCGCCCACCAGCGCGAGGCGTTGCACGGCGCCGCGCCCTTCACCAAGGGCGAAAAACCGGCGTTTCACACGCCGCTCGACAACTTCGCCAAGCTGCGTTTGTGGCAGCTGGACTATGACCGCGTGGTGTTCCTCGACGCGGACACGCTGGTCCTGCGCGACATCGACAAGCTGTTCGACTACCCCGAGTTCTGCGCCGCACCGAACGTCTACGAGAGCGTCTCCGATTTTCACCGCATGAACTCGGGCGTCTTCACCGCGCACCCCGATCCAGCGACTTATCAGGGGATGCTTGAGCGGCTTGATCAACCCGGCGCGTTCTGGCGGCGCACCGACCAGACCTTCCTGCAGGAGCGGTTCCCCGACTGGCACGGCCTGCCGGTGACCTGCAACATGCTTCAATACGTCTGGTTCAACCTTCCCGGCCTCTGGAATTGGGACGCAATCCGGGTCCTGCATTTCCAATACGAAAAACCCTGGCAGAGGGATCATCCCAAGGCGGCTGCGCTGCGCCCGCTGATCGACCTGTGGCATCGATACGCAGAGGGCGAGGCGCCGGACCTCTCCGTATTGCCAGCGCCCGAATGAGGATCGCGATCACCGGGGCGAGCGGCCTCGTCGGCTGGCCGATCGCGCGGTGGCTCGCCGCAAGGGGGCACGAGGTGACAACCCTCGGGCGCTGCCCCGTGCCCGGCTTTGCGCACCAGCCTTGGCATCTTGGCGAGGCACCGGACCTGTCTGGGCACGACGCCTTGGTCCACGCGGCCTTCGCCCATGTGCCTGGGCGCTACAGGGGCGGCGAGGGCGACGATCCGGACGGTTTCATCCGCGCCAACCTCAAAGGCACGCTCACGCTTTTCGATGCTGCCGCGCGCGCGGCCCTTCGCGTCGTCTTCTTGTCGAGCCGTGCCGTCTATGGCGCCTATCCGCCGGGCACCAGACTGGCCGAGGACCTGCCCCCCCGCCCCGATACGCTCTATGGTGAAGTGAAGCTGAAGGCCGAGCGCGCGTTGTCCGGGCGCGGGACGAGCCTGCGCGCGACCGGGGTCTATGGCCCTCCGGTGCCGGGCCGTGCGCACAAATGGGTGGACCTTTTCACCCGCTTCGCTGCCGGAGAGCGCCCCGTGCCCCGGATCGGCACCGAGGTTCACGCCGAGGATCTTGCCGACGCGGTCGAACGGGTGCTCGCGCTGGAAACGCCGCCCGCGGTGCTGAACGTGTCGGACATCGTGCTGGACCGGCACGACCTGCTCGCCCGCTATGCCCGGATTGCCGGGGTCCCGGGGCACCTGCCCGACCGCACGGATTCAGCCGTGGTAAGCGAGATGGATACCGTCCGCCTGCGCGGCCTGGGCTGGCATCCGCAAGGGGACGCGGGTCTTGATCCGGTGCTGCACGCCATCGCGGCGTTCGAACGCTAGAGCGGCGCCGAGCCGGACAGGACGATCACGAAGGCATCTGCGGGAATATCCGCGTCGGCACCCTCGAACACGAGCGTCTGACCGCTTTTGAGGGTGATCGTGGTGCCGTCTTCCGTGGTCTCTTGCGAAGAGACGTAATCCTCGAAATCAATCGAATCGCCCTCGTCGCCCGGGACGTGCAGCTCGATCACGTCATCCTCGGCCGAGAAGTCCTCGAACACGATGCTCGCAGAGCCACTTCCTGCCTCGCCCGCGTTCAGCGATACCGTATCGCTCCCGCTGCCCAGACGGATGACGTCGCCGGCGCCAGCGAAAACCAGATCGTTACCCGCGCCCGCGTCGATGTCGTCGCCTTCATCATCATCGTCGGCCACGAAGCCGCCCATGTCGTGGATCGTGGCATCCTCGCCGCTGATGATCGTGTCGTCGCCGTCGCCGCCGTCGATCTGGTCCGCGCCCGTACCGCCGACGAGGAAGTCGTCGCCCGCAGAACCCAGAAGAGTGTCCGCACCGGCTTCGCCGCGCCCCTCAAGCACCGGGTCATCCGTTCCACTCTGCGAGAAATCGAGCAGATCGTCCCCATCACCACCTCGCGCGGCCAGGACGCCCTCGGTCCCGTGGATGACGTCATCCCCCTCCTGGCCGTGGATGATGTCGCTGCCGCCAGCTTCGATGGTGTCGCCGCCCGCGCCCGCGGCGACCTGATCCTGCCCGCCAGTGTCTTCGATCACGGTTCCCTCGGGCGCCTCGGTTTCGCCCTCGTCTACGGTGTCGCCCCCCGCGTCGTACAGATCGGTCGCGTCCGTGTCGCCCGACATGTCATCGGCGGGCGACGTCTCTGCGTCTTCGGTGTCAGAATGGTCATCGCTCCCGAAAGGGAGCGCCGACAGGGACACCATGCCTCCAAGCAGTACCAGGAATCCGAGCATCCGCCGCCCTTCCACTAAGTCATCGCACGACTCTCGGGCCACATTCGTGCGCTTCAACGCCGCAAACGTGGCAGCCCCGAGCCGCATGCCGAGCATCCGCTGCGATTTAGCGCGGAATTCACCGAAAATTCGGCGTCCATTCTAGACGCTTGCCACCATACGGCCACCAAGCTTGTCCGGGAAAGGCCGGTTGTGTCGCGAGGCTGCTTTCGTCGCAGCAGGAGATCGCGAGATGGCCGGCGTCGAGACCGAATATTTCTTCAAGCCCGTGTCGGACAAGATGTTCGGCGCGAACGTCCTTTTTCACCGGGATGGCATAGTGGACGGCACCTTCGACGAAGTGGCCGAGAAGGCGAACGTCACGGCCGTACGATATCCCGGCGGAACGGTGTCGGAAAAGTACTTCGACCTGCGCAACCCGGACAAGGCGACGACCATCGATCCGGCCACCGGCAAGACGGTCGAGCTTCTCCCCCTCAGCGAGTTCATGAACTGGGCCGGGGGGGCCGGGCTTGGCGTCAACATCGTCATCCCCACCAGCTTTCTGGCCGTGGGGCAGGTGGGCAGCCAGCGTCCGCATTCGGACACGTACAGCATCGTCTATGACTTCGTGACGCAGCTTCTGGATGGGAAATGGGGCACGGCGCGGATCGACGGGCTGGAAATCGGAAACGAGTACTGGCTCGGGGCCGAGCAGAACCACACGGAATACGCCCGGATCGCCGACATCGTCGCCCGCGCGGCGCAGGACGCCATCGACGTGCACGCCGCGACGGCCGGCCCCGGTTGGGCAGAGCCGGATATCGGCATCCAGGTCGGACAAACCGGCAGGTTCGCCCCCGATCCCGGCTGGCAGCAGAACGACTACATCATGGACAGCCTGTCCGACGCGGCCGCGCGCGCCATCGATTCGGTGATCGTCCACTACTACACGCGCGGCACTTTCGAGGATCTGCCGAGCTTCGAATACTATTTCGACCGGCTCAACACCTGGACGAAGGATCCCCGCTACGCCGGGATCGAGTACCACGTGACCGAGTGGAACACCGATCACCTCCTCTCGAAGGAGACCGGGCTGAAGCAGGCCTCCACCATCGTCTGGATGATGTCCGAGATGATCTCCGAAGACGTGACGAGCGCCTTTGTCTGGCCGCTACAGCAAAACACCCCCAACGACCTAGCCGGCGTGGCAGGATCCGAAGACCTGACCATCGCCGGCGAGACGTTTCGCCTGATGTCGGACCTGCTCGACGGGTCGACCCTCGTGTCGCGCACGACCTATGACGACGGGATGACCTATGTCTATGCGACCGACGACGGCTTCGTCGTCGCTGCCTCGGCGCTGGGTCTCGGGGCTCTGACACTCGACCTGAGCCAGTGGGGATCGGTCCAAAGTGCCATCGTATACGAGATCGACGCAACGGGGGATCGCCTGGGTCCCGGCGCGATCTCGGATATCGGGACCTATGATCTGCTGAGCAGCACACTACGTCTGGCCGATTATCAGACCGTCTTCGTCGAGGTGCGTGGCGCGCTCAATTTCCACCGGCCGGTGGCTGCATCGACGCGCCTTCTGAGCGACGCCGCCGACCACCACGTGGTCAGCAGCTCGAGCGAGACCGACTTCATCCTCGGCGGGTCAGGCAGTGATACGCTCGTGGGCGGTGCCGGGGCAGACCGCTTCGACGGCGGGGCCGGCGCGGACGCGATCACGGGCAATGACGGCAATGACTGGCTTCTTGGCGGACGCGACGACGACCGCCTGTACGGCAACGCGGGTGCCGACATCCTGTCCGGGGATGATGGCAAGGACCTCCTCGACGGTGGCATCGGCAATGACACGATGTCCGGCGGCGCCTGGGATGACACGCTTCTTGGCTGGGCCGGCAGGGATGTCCTGTACGGCGATGGTGGCCGCGACCTGCTGAAGGGCCAGGAGGATGACGACAGGATGTTCGGCGGCGACTGGCACGACACCCTGATCGGCGGGTCGGGGGACGACCTCCTGCACGGCGGACGCGGCGACGACTCGCTGCTTGGGGAGTGGGGTGATGACCTGATCTACGCCGATGAGGGCGCCGATACGATCGACGGGGGCAGCGGTGCGGACACGATCTACGGCTCTCTGCAGGCGAACGTGATTGCGGGCGGCACAGGGCACGATCTGATCTTCGCCGACGAGACCGGGTCCGCCTATCTAGACTACCTCGTCTGGTAGTTCTTTGCCCGGCGAAAACCGCCGTCCAGCACCCGAGCTTCGCGCGCTACCGCCCCTTCATCAGGTCGTCGATCGCGCGCAGCGTCCCGATCAGGTCCTCCATCCGGTCGACGGGGATCATGTTCGGCCCGTCCGACGGCGCGTTGTCGGGATCCTCGTGCGTCTCGATGAACAGCGCCGAAACGCCGACGGCGCAGGCTGCGCGCGCGAGGACGGGGGCGAACTCGCGCTGGCCGCCGCTGGTGGTGCCCTGCCCGCCCGGCTGCTGGACCGAGTGCGTCGCATCGAACACCACCGGGTAGCCCGTCTGCGCCATGATCGGCAGGCCGCGGAAGTCGCTGACCAGCGTGTTGTAGCCAAACGACGTGCCCCGGTCGCAGAGCAGGATGCGCTCGTTCCCGGTCGAAGCGATCTTGGCGGCTACGTTGCCCATGTCCCACGGCGCAAGGAACTGGCCCTTCTTGACGTTGATCGCGGCACCCGTCTCGCCCGCGGCCAACAACAGGTCGGTCTGGCGGCAGAGGAACGCTGGGATCTGGATCACGTCGCAGGCCTCGGCCGCCGGGGCGCAGTGGTCAGGCAGATGAACGTCAGTCAGGGTCGGGCAGCCGAACTCGTCACGGATCTTGGACAGGATCGACAGCCCTTCCTCCATCCCCAGGCCGCGCGCCGTCGACAGCGACGAGCGGTTCGCCTTGTCGTAGCTGGCCTTGAAGATGAAGCGCGTACCGGTGGGTGCACAGGCCTGCGCAATGCGCTCGGCCATCATGCGGGCATGGTCCAGCGACTCCAACTGGCACGGGCCGGAGATCAGGGCGACGGGGGCGTCGCCGCCGATCTCGATGTCGCGGATGGTCACGGTCATGGGGCTGGCCTTCGTGTCAGAGAACGGATTCGATGCGGGCGACGTCGCCGGGGTTGTTCAGCTCCCAGAACACGCGGCCACGGGCGTCCACCTCGACGCAGGTGACGGGCCACCCGTTTTCCAGGAAGCGTAGCTGTTCCAGGCCCTCGAGGCGCTCCAGCGCCCCCTCGGGGAGGGTGCCGTAGGCCGCGAGCGCGTCGCGCGTGTAGGCATAGACGCCGACATGGTGAAAGACCGGGATCGCCGCGGGATCGATCTTGGCCGGGTCGAGCCACGGGATCACTTCCTTCGAGAAGTAGAGCGCGCTGCGGTCGGTCCCGAAGACGGCCGTGGTCCCACCGACGCGGCCCGCCTTCCGGTCCTCGACAAAATGACCGTAGGTCACGGCATCGCAGCGCAGGACCGGCGTCGCGACACGGGCCTTGCCGGCCGACATCTCGGCGATCAGCGCCTCGATGAACCAGGGCGGGGTCAGCGGCGCGTCACCCTGCAGGTTCACGATCACGTCGGCGTCCAGTCCCGCGGCCTCGACCGCCGCCGCGCAACGCTCGGTTCCGTTGCGGCAGCTTTCCGGAGTCATGATGACCTCGGCCCCGAACACCTCGGCCGCCGCGCGGATGCGGTCGTCATCGGTCGCCACGAGAACGCGGTGGTTGCCCTCGACCGCCTGCGCAGCCTCCCACGTCAGGCGGATCAGGCTCTTGCGGGTGCCATCGGGCAGCGTCAGCTCGGCCAGCGGCTTGCCCGGGTAGCGAGCCGAGGCATAGCGGGCGGGGATCAGGATGGCGGTCTTCATCTCAGGCAACTCCGGCGCGCAGAAGGTCATGGATATGCAGCACGCCCACGGGGCGGGCATCTTCGCCGACGACCATGAGGACCGAGATCTTGCGCGCCTGCAGGATCGCCATCGCCTCGGCGGCGAGCATGTCGGGCGCGATGGTCACGGGCTCGGGGTTGGCGACGTCGCCGGCGGTACGTTGCATCAGGTCGGTCATGTTGCGGCGCAGGTCGCCGTCGGTGACGACGCCCACAAGACGCCCCTCGGGGCCCACGACGGCGGCGACTCCATAGCCTTTTGACGTCATTTCGATCAGCGTGTCGCCCATGGGCGTGTCAGCGGCGACGCGGGGCAGCTTGGCGCCCGTGTGCATCAGACTTTCCACGCGGGCGAGCTGCGCACCGAGCTTGCCGCCGGGGTGGAACACGCCGAACCGCTCGGCAGTGAAGCCACGAAGCTCCATCAGCGCAATCGCGATCGCGTCGCCCAGCGCCAGCGTCGCCGTGGTCGAGGTCGTGGGGGCAAGGCCCATCGGGCAGGCCTCGGGCGCGTCGGGCAGAAGGAGCGCATGGGTCGCAGCCAGCATCAGCGTCGACCCCGACCGGCCCGAGATCGCGACGATCGGAATGCCGAACCTCCGGCAATAGGCCGTGAGGTCACCCAGTTCGACCGTCTCGCCCGAATTCGAGATCATCACGCACAGGTCGCCCGTGCCGATCATGCCCAGATCGCCGTGGCTCGCCTCGGTCGGGTGGATGAACAGCGACGGGGTGCCGGTTGAGGATAGCGTCGCCGCGATCTTGCGGCCCACATGCCCCGACTTGCCGACGCCGGCCACGATCACCCGGCCCCTCGCCGCATGGATCGCCCGCACGGCCTCGGCGAAGCCGTCGGGCAGGCGGTCGGCCATCGCCGCAAGCGCCTCGGCCTCGGTCGCAAGCACGCGCTGCGCCGCGTCGAGAAGCTGCGCGTCGGTCACCTGCGGGGCAACGGTGAGGGGTTCGGTCATTATCGCACCATGTCTTTTCCCGCGGATACGCGACTTGGCCTGGCGCGTGAAGGGCGGCTTCGTCGCCCTCAATGCCCCGTGGTTCGCGCGTAAAGCGCCGAGCGGCTGCCAAACAGCGCGCCGATCCGCCCCGCCATCCAGCCGGTCGTGCGCGCAAGGTCAAGCATCGTCCGCCCGTTCGTGGGGATCAGCAGCACCGCCAGCACGATCGCGCTCAGCGCCTTCAGCGGGACCGAGACAAGGACCGTCCACCGCGCCGCGCCGGAGTTGTCGATCTTGCGCCGGAAATTCGTGTTCGATTGGTCGCGGCCACGGGCGAACTGGTAGGCGAAGGTCAGCCGCTCGGACGGGACGATCTCGTAGACATAGGCGTTGGCCACCCAAGCCGTCGGCAGCCCCGCCTTCTTGACCTCGGCCGACAGCTTGGCATCCGTCCCGCCGGTAAAGCGCATCGCTTCGTCGAACCAGATGCCGCGGTCGCGGAAGATACCCGTCTCGGCCAGCCAATTGTTTGTCACGATCGTCACACCGGGCGTGCCCGAAAGGCCGGCACGACGCGCTGCACGCGACTCTTTGCGGGCATAGCGGCGGCGGATGCAGTCGTGCATCCGCTTCTGCGTCCAACTGAGCCCGTCCTGCGGTGGGTAGATGCCCAGCGGCGCACCGATCAGCGCGGCACCGCTTTGCCTGTAGCCCGCGATCAGGTGCACCAGCCAATCCTCGGCCACCACCTCGTCGTCGTCCACGAAGGCCAGCAGATCGTGCCCCGAAGCCAGCGCCTCCTTGGCGGCGCGATTGCGGCCAAAGGGGATGCCCGGCTCGGTTTCGAGCACGTAGTCGAGCGTACCGCCCGGCAGCCGCCCCTGCCGCGCCTCGACGACGTGCCGGCTGTTCGGCGCATCGTCATTCTCGACCACCAGGAACCGCACTTTGCAATCGGGTGGGATCTGCAAGCTGGCAAAGCTGTCGATCAGGCTCGCGAGCATCAGCGGCCTCTGTCGGGTCAGCACGGCGACCGTGATCGTCAGCGGTTCGCTCATTCTGCTGTCCTTTCGGCTCGGACAGTGCCGAGCATCAGCGGCCAGAAGGGCGGGATGCCGTCATGCGGATGAAACCGCGGCCGCGCCTCTGCCAGTGCCAGGTCGTCCTGATCCGGTGCGGGGGCGATGCCAAGATCGGCCGCCGCAAGAGCGATCGGCGCGAAGCGGTCGGTGTCGAACGGCTCGATCTGCTCATAGGGCCACTCCGCCCCCCGCTGATTCAGCAGCCAACCGACGCCAGTCCCGATGCGAGCGATCTCGGGCTGAGCGTCCACGGGAATGCCGCAGCCCCGGTACAGCGTGAGGAGCGTCAGCCAGCCCTGCAGGTTGAACGCGCAATAATGCTGGGTCAGCGTTCGCGTCAGTTCGTGCGGTTGCGCCCCCTGCTCATCGAATTGGCCGCCGATGCGCGACACGCTGTGCATCCAGCTATCCAGCAGAGCATCGATATCGCCGAGGAACGCCGCGACGGCCGCGAATTGCAGGTCGAAGAAGGTGCCGTGATTGTTGCGCGCGCGCCGCTCGGCCACGCCCTGCGGCGAGGTCGCAAGCCAGTCCGCGTAGGGCCGCAACCAGCCGCGCAGGTCCTCGGACAAGGCCGGGTCGTCCAGTAGCCGGACCGCATCGAGGACGAAAGCCAGGTCCTTGAGCTCGATGATCCCGGTCGCGCTGCCCTCGTCGCCATTATGGCCGCGCCGCACCTGGGCAAAGCGCATGTGCGGCGTCATCGCGGTCTCGTCGTCCAGAAACCAGGTCCGCACGAGGTGCCGCGCATGGTCGCGCGCCGCGGCGTCCTTGTCGATCGCCCAATCGAGAGCGCACACCGTGGTGTCGTCGGCCATCATCTGCCAGCGGGTGCGATCGAATTTCTCGCTGCCCTCGCCGTACATCTCGGTGCCCGGCAGGCGATCTCCGTCGCGCTTCACGTAAGGCAGCCCGGTCGAAGTGTTCGGGTTCGGCCACCAGTGGGGCGCCGGGTGGTAGTAGTCGTGCGGGTCGCCGGAAGGCGGAAGCTCGGTCTTCTGCGTGACCGAGTAGGTCCCGCGGCTGCGTGCTTCGGACGCGACCGCAGCGACGGCACGGCCAAGGGGGCGGCCTGCATGCCAGGGAAGGCGGTCGCGATCAAACAGGACGGGCCGGTCGGGGCTATGGCCTCGCGCGGCCAGCACGGCCGCATCCGCACGGCGAAGCGTCGCCACGATGGCGCCGGACCGGGCCAGCCCGCGCTGGTGCAGCACGTTCCGGCTCTGCGCCTCGAGGTCGGCGCGCCCCGACGCGAGGCGCCGCACCATGCCGGCGCGCCCGACGCGGTGCGCGTCGGGACCGACCGGTCCGGCGGGGATGTCCCACGGGTCCATCCGCCACTGGTTCCAAAGCCCCGGCACGCCGAGGCGGGCCAGAAGCTCGACCTTGGGACGCCGTCCGTAGGGATGCGCCTCGTCAAACCGTGCGGGCGCGTCGCGGCGAAACAGGATCTGCGGCTCTTCCTGCGCGTCCTCGGGCGGCATGTCGTCGAAGGCGCGGTCGTTCGAACCGAGCCGCGCCATCGGCACGACGAAATACTGCCTCTCGGGCGCGGCAGTGACATCGGCGCGGATTCGGTCCCAGTCGGCTTCGGTCAGGAAACAGTTGCCGTCGAAGGGCAGCACCCATTTCGCCCGCGCCTGCCCCAGGACCAAAGCCCGGTTTCGGGCGCCGTTATTGTGCATCACGTAAACGTTCTTCAGCCGATAGATCTGCGCCACGACGCGAATCTGCGTCGGTTCGTCGAGCGCGGCGAAGGCGTCGGACTGCAGGACCTGCGGCTCTTGGAAATGCGAGAAATCCAGCGGCACGTCGGCATATTCATCGGCGTCGAAGGGGATCACCTCGTAGGTGGCGCCAGCCTCTTCCAGCCTTGCGATGATGCGGGCCTCTTCGGCCTTGTCCACGATGCGATTGACGATCCACAGCTTTTCGCACGCGTCGAACGGCGACTCGTTCCTGAGCACGAAGTCTAGGTTTTCCCGCGACTGCCCGATCTTGTGGCGCGGCGGAAGGTCATTGCCGATCACGCGGACCAGCGCAAAGAGATTGGGCAGCGCCGCAAGCTGCGCCTCGACCGACGGGTCCGGTGCCACTGCCGGCGGAGGCGTCGACGACATCACGAAACGCGGGCTCGCTAAACGTGGGCTCGCGCCCAGGCCGCGGCGTTTCACCGCCCGCCGGCGCATCCAGAATCCCAGGAATACCGGCACCACCAGGGGCGATGTCACGGCGACTCCCGTCATCCATGCCGCGCGTTCGACGCGGCCAGCCCCCCGGAACCGGGTCTTGGCCCGCCGGAACAGGTCACTCGGCTGCGGCATCGCGGAACCCTTCGAATTGCTGCTCATAGAGCGTCCGGAACGGCCCTTGGCGGGCCAGAAGCTCGTGCACCGAACCGGTTTCGACCACGTGCCCGTCGTCGATCACGTGAACCTGGTCTGCCTGGAGGATCGTCGAAAGCCGGTGCGCGATCACAATTGTCGTCGTATTCTCGGTCAAGCGGGTAAGCGCCTCCTTGACCAGCGCCTCCGAACTGGCGTCGAGAGCGCTCGTCGCCTCGTCCAGCAGCAGGATCTCGGACTGGCGCAGGATCGCGCGGGCGATCGCGATGCGCTGGCGCTGCCCGCCCGAGAGGAAGTTGCCGTTCTCGCCAACCTCGGTGTCGTAGCCGTCGTCCAGCGCCATGATGAAGTCGTGCGCGTTGGCATCGCGGGCGGCGGCCTCGACCTCTTCGTCGGTCGCGCTGGGGCGGCTGTAGCGGATGTTCTCGCGCACCGAGGCCGAGAACAGGAACGTATCCTGCCCCACGAATGAGATCCGATCCCGCAGCGATGCGAAGGTCGACCCGCGGATGTCCTGCCCGTCGATCAGGACCCGCCCCGAGGACGGATCGTAGAGCCGCATCAAAAGGTTCAGGATCGTGGACTTGCCGCCGCCCGAAGGACCGACCAGCGCCGTCGTTTTTCGTGCCGGGAAGTCCAGCGTCAGGCTCTTCAGGACCGTCTTTTTCTGACCGTAGGTGAAGGTCACATCGTCGAGGCGCACATCGCCCGGCCCCGGCTCGAGCGGCACAGCATCGGGCGCTTCGACAAGCTGCTCCTCATAGTCCAGAAGCTCGAACATCATCCGCACGCGGACCATCGCCGTCTCGAGCTTGATACGCACGCGGCTGAGCCTCTTGGCAGGCTCGTAGGCCATCATGAAGGCGGTGATGAACGACATCAGCTCGCCCGCCGTCGTCGGCTCCCCGCCAAAGAGAGAGAACGCGCTGACCGCCACGATCCCAGCGATGGCAAAGCCGGCCAATGTCTCCATCAGGGGGCTTGTCACGGCGCCGATCCGGGCGATGGCATTGCGGCGACGTTCGACGTTGCGCACGGCCGAGCCCATGCGGCCCTGCATCTGATCCTCGAGCGAGAAGACCTTAACGACGTGGATTCCTTTTGAAGTCTCCTGCACGACCTTCATGATTTCGGCGGTCGAGGCTTGCTCGCTGCGCATGATTTCGCGGATCTGGCGTAGCAGTCCACGCAGACCGAATATCGCGGTCGGTCCGACCAGCAGCGCGAAGATCGACAGGAACGGGGCTTGATAGATCATGACGCCCAGAAGCCCCACCAGCATCAGCGCGTCGCGGCTGATCGACGCGACGATCAGCTCGATCACCTGCTGCGCCGCCGCCGCACCCGAGGTCAGGCGCATGAGCAGGTTCGACGATTCCTGCTGATTGAAGAAGGACACGCCGTTCTTCAGCAGCTTGCGGTAAAGCTCTTCCTGCTGGTTTGCGATGATCCGGTTGCCGGCCCGCGACATCGCCACGGACTGCACGTAGTTCGCCGCGCCCTTCAGCGTGAATGTCGCCGCAACCGCCCCCGCGACCAGCAGGACGACGCTCTTGTTGTCGTAGGCCGTCAGCGCCTCGACGATGTATTCCATCAGCAGCGCGGTCGCCGCTGTCGTGCTCGCGACCACGATCATCGCGAGGACCGCCAGCACGTACCATTTGCGTTGCGCGGCCGCCTGTTCGGTCAGCAGCCGGCGCAGAATGTCACTCCGTTCGTCGTCGCCGGCAAAAAGCGCGACGAGCGTGCGCCTCAGGATTTTCATTGCAAAGCCTCGCGGTCTCCGGCGCACAGGCCGTTAATGTAGGACATCGCGTGTCGAAATACGACCGTCGGCCCCCGGCGCCTCGTAATGAGCGGGACCCCGCGACGCCCGTTGCCTAGCGAATGGCCTCTTGCCCCGCAAGCCGGGCCCGGCGCTACTCCAGCCGCAGGCGCGCCTCGACCGGCAGGCCGCCCGAGGTCAACGCCCTGTGATCGTTGGCGTTCAGCGTGATCCGCACGTCGCCACCGCCGGGAATATGCGCCCAATCGCCATAGAGCCGGCCAAGCATGCCCCATCGACATAGACATGCGCGTGCCCCTCGCCCGGCACATGCGCGTGCCCCGCCGCGGCCGGGGCGAAGGCGAACCCCTCGGCGATAAGGTGCAGGTTCTAGCCGCCGACCGGGTCCGGCGTGGCCTCGACCGCCAGCGCGGCGCCGGGAACATCCACCATTTCGGCATGCATCGCGGCGTGAGCCGCGTCGCCGTGATCGTGGCTGGCGTGGTCGTGCCCGTCCAGCGTCAGCCCCTGCCCCGCGGCAAGGACGACGCCAAGGCCGGACTCGAAGAACAGCATCAGAATGGGGCGACCCACGGTGGCCTCCGTCGCAATAGGGCGGCGGGCGAACCCACCGCCGACTCATGCGGGTTGCGAAATCCCCGCCTCACGCATCTCGCGGCTCCACAAGTGGCCCGCCAGCGCGCCGAGGCAGACCCAGACCGCCAGGCCGACGCCAAGCGCCCGCGCGGCGAACTCGCCCGCGAGCTCGGGCGGCGTCGGACCGGTATACACCTCGGGCTGCGGCGCGCCGATCACGTGGGGCAGCAGGAACAGCACGATCGCCGCGCCCCATGCCATCCACGACCGTCCAAACCCAAGAAGCGCACAGGCGGTCCCGGTCGAGACGACCGTGCCGGCCCACCACGCCCGGCGCGCGGCCAGGTCGGCGGCGGCCACGCCCGGAAGCTCGGGCGGCAGGCCGATGGCGGGGCCGAACTGCACGGCGACCCAGCCGGCGATCCCCCACAGGATACCGGTGCGTCCGGTGATTCGCGCCACGCCCCGCTCGGCCGCGACGGCCATCGCGGCGGTCACGATCAGCGCATAGCCGACATAGACGAGGGCCGAGAACAACACGCTCAGCCCGTCGCGCATCAGGTTGAAGCCGCCCAGGTCCTGCTCGACCGGGACGACCGAGTCGCTGCCGAAATGGAGCAGCTCACCGGCCTCGTAGAGTTCCGCGTGAAGCAGGACCGGCTGCACGAAGACAAGCTGAAGGGTCGCCGCGACGAGCCCCGCGGCGAATCCAGCGATCACCGCGCTGGTCAGGATACGTGCAAGCATGGCTCAGTGGCAGGGAAAGCCGGTGGCGTGGCGCACGTCGTGCGCGGCGTCGTGCAGCGCGTCGGCCTGCACGTGGCCCGCCAGGACGATCAGTCCCAGGCCGATGATCGACGCGAAAAGCGCCGGCAGGGCAACGCTTGCGGACGCGGCGCGGGATGCGGTGGTGGTATTCATGTCTCGTCTCCTTGCCCGTCTCCCCGACGGTCTGGTTTCCATCATGCCCGGCAGGTCTCCTGGCTTGCGGGTCCTCGCGCGACGCTCGCCTTCCCCGGACCGACATCCGAGTGGCTTTTTCGAACGCGCGCTCGCCGCTTACAGTCGCGGGGGCGGCTCCGGCATGTCACCGGATTCCCTCTGGGCTCCGCCATTGGGCGGAACACCGGGCACCTCCTGCGTAGCCGACGTGCCCTTCTGTGGAAAGAGCGGATGTGCCCCGTTAACCGGATCGCCCGCCCGCGACACCAAGGCGCCGCAGCCGGGAGAGAGCCGCCATGACCGACAGACCGGGCACCGGCCCTTTCCTGCGGGCCTTCGGCCGTATCGGCGTGCTCAGCTTCGGCGGACCCGCGGCGCAGGTCGCCGTCATGCACCGCATCCTCGTGGACTAGACGAAGTGGCTGTCCGAGCGCACGTTCCTGCGGGCCCTGTCCTTCTGCATGCTGCTGCCCGGCCCCGAGGCGATGCAGCTCGCCACCTATGCCGGCTGGCGTCTGCGCGGGCTCGCGGGTGGGCTCGTGGCCGGCGCGCTGTTAGTGCTGCCCGGCGCGCTGGTGATGCTGGGCCTCGCTCTTGCCTATGCCGCCTACGGCCAGACCCCCGCCGTCGAGCGACTGTTCCTCGGCATCAAGGCCCCGGTCCTCGTCGTCGTCCTTGGCGCGCTGAGAAAGGTCGCCGGCCGCGCGCTTGCCCGCCCGGCGCATTGGGCGCTGGCGGTCGCGGCCTTCGTCGCGCTGTTCTTCCTCGCGCTGCCCTTCCCGCTGGTGATCCTCGCCGCCGCCGGGATCGGTGCGCTTCTGGGCGGCAACGATCAGGCCGAAGCGCCGACCGGCCCCGTGCCATGGCGCACATCTCTCGCCGCGCTGGGGACCGGGGCCGTGATCTGGATGGGACCGCTCGTCCTGCTCGACGGGATCCTGCGCGAGATCGGGATGTTCTTTGCCGGGCTTGCCGTCGTCACCTTCGGCGGCGCCTACGCCGTCCTCGCCTGGATGGCCCAGGACGCGGTGACGACCCTGGGCTGGCTGACCGCGCGCGAGATGATGGACGGCCTGGGTTTTGCCGAAACCACGCCCGGCCCCCTGATCCTCGTGACACAGTTCGTGGGAACTCTGGCCGCCTACGACGCGGGCGGTTGGCAGCTGGCGCTCGCGGGTGCGGCGGTGTCGCTCTGGGCGACCTTCGTGCCGTGCTACCTCTGGATCTTCGCCGGTGCCCCGCATATCGAGCGTATCTCGGCCATGCCGCGCCTCGCCGGCGCGCTCAGCGGCATTACCGCGGCCGTGGTCGGCGTGATCGCAAACCTGTCGATCTGGTTCGCGCTGCATGTGCTCTTCACCGAGGTCACGCGACAGACCGTGGGGCCGCTGGTCCTGTGGATGCCCAGCCCCGCCACGCTCGATCCGCGCGTGCTGGGCCTGTCCATCTTGGCGGGGGTCATGGTGTGGCGCGGTGCGGGGCTGATGGTCACGCTGGCCACCGCCGCCGCGCTCGGCTGGATCGTCACCGCGCTCGGCGCACCAGGGCCCTGAGCCGGTCCGCATAATCCGCCCGCTCCTCGGCGCTCAGCCTGGCAAGCTGCTCGGCCAGGGCGTCTTCCAGCGCCACCAGCCGCGCCGCGCCCAGATCGCGCTGCTCTCGTAGGGCTGCCGTGACGGCCTCGGGTTCGAACGGCTCCGCCCGGATGGCCGAGAGCAGCGCCTCGAATGAGCCGCGCCGCCTGTCGGGTTCAGTGCGGGGCATGCGCTTGAGGTCGGCGAACAGGTCGCGCCGCGCCTCGTTGGGCAAGGACCTGACCAGCGGCGCAATCGGCCCGCTCAGACGCGGGCCGCGATGCGGTCCATGCCGGTCCAGGGCAGAGCCGATGATGACACCCGCGACAGCGACGTTGATCGCCAGGGAGATGAACAGCAGGTAGCGCCACGGGCGCGGGATCGAACGCAGGCTCATTCCACGACCTCCGCCAGTTGGAAGGCATAGACGCCCGAAAGATCCTCGATCGCATAGGCTTCGGGGGCAACCGCAGCCACCACCCCGCCCGGATCGGCAACGCCGACGAGCAGGCCGACGGCACACGCCGCGGCGATCCCGCCCCAGGCCCAGCCCTCGCGTCGGCGGCGGCCTGCGGCGACCGTCCGGGCATCGCTCATCACCCGTGCCATCAGCAGGTCCGACGGCCGGAGCGGTTCCCGGCGCCCCTGCTGAAGCGCGGCATCGGCCAGCACGCGCACCATCAGGTCGTCCGACGCCCGCGGCGCCTTCAGCGCGTCAAGCGCGCGGCTCAGGTCGTCGTCATTCGTCGACATATCCCAACGCCTCCTTCCGTCCGGCCAGGATTCGGCCAAGGGCGAGCTTGCCCCGCGCCGTCAGGCTCTCCACCGCCTCAACGCTGATGCCCATGGCGATCGCGATCTCGGGGTTCGGCAGTTCCTCGATGTGGCGCAGGATCACCGCCAGCCGCTGCCGTTCAGGCAGCCGGGCCAGCGCATTCTCCAGCGCCGCACGACGCTGGTCGTCCTGCATCCGTTCCCGTACGCCGGGCTCCGGCGCCGCAGGGTCGTTCGCCGCGTCCAGCGGCTCGGTCGGGCGGCGGCCGCGCAGCCGGTCGGTGCACAGGTTGGCCGTCACCCGGTAGAGCCAGGTCGAGACCTTGGCCCGCCCCGGTTCCCAGTCCGGGGCGATGCGCCACAGACGCATCAGCGCCTCCTGCGCGACATCCTCGGCCTCGGACGCATCGCCCAGCATCCGCTGCGCCACGGCCAGCACGCGCGGCAGGTGCCGCCGGGCCAAGGGCACCGCGGCTGCCATGTCGCCGGCTGCGTAGATCGCCAGCAGGCTGTCGTCGTCAGGCTCGCTCATCCCGCCCTCGTCCGTCGGGACCGGCCCGTAGCACAGGGCCGGTCCCATGGCATCAACCGCGGTCGTTCTGGCCATGACCCTTGCCATGACCGTCATGGCCCTCCAGCCCGTGAGGGCCGCGCGGCCCCATCGGAGGGATGTCCGCGATCTCATCAGCCGACAGCGTGCCGTCGCCGTTCGCATCGAACCGCCCGAAAAGCTGCTCGACCCGCTCACCGCGGTCGCCGTGGTGGCCACGCGGCTCGGGCAGGTTCTCGACGGCGATCTCGCCGTTGCCATCCTCGTCAAAGCGGTCGAACATCGCGCCAGCCCGCTGCGTCGCACGCGCGGTCGCCCGTTCGACGGCCGCCTGGATCACTTCGTCGCGCGAGACGGTGCCATCGCCATTCGCATCGGCGCGCGCCATCGGGTTCTGCCCCATCGCCTGCGCCTCCTCGCGGCTGATCTGGCCGTCGCCGTTCTGGTCGAGGTGCAGGATTGGGTGGGGACGCTCGTTCCCCCGGACTCCGGGCGCGTTCTGAGCGAAAGTCGCCCCTGCCATGACGGTGCCGGCCATGAGCGCGAAAACAGCGGTGCGGATCATCTGGTTGTCCTTTCGGTTCTCCCATCGCCCTGTCCGGGCGACGCACCTGATACGAGGGTGCGCCTCAACTTCCGTCGCCCGAGCTCGTTCACGGCTTCGTCAGCGCACCGGACCGTCCGGTCTTGGGCTCGTCCGCTGCGTCTCGTGCTCACTGTCTCGAGAACGGCAAACAACGCTCTTGCAGTAGCGCCCAGGCCACTAACCGCGCAATCATCCTTCGGACGAAGGCCTGCTGCACCAAGTCCGTCGAAGTCGAGGCGTCCAATACTGCTTGCCCTTCAGCCGCCACCATGAGCCGGAGAAATCCCTGCCCCTGCCCCACAAGTGCCGCATCCTGTCTCGCGCCGCGTAAGGAATCGGCGGCCGACTACAAGATCGCTTCGCACTCGCCGTCGCCCGACCCATTCCCTCCCACGTTGCCAAGGCCCCACGGACAGTTCTGCCGGAACCGGTTGCAGACGTGACTGACACGGCACCGTTCTTGTCTGACGATCCCGCTCCGCCGCCAGTCCGCGACGACCTTCGCCCACACTCTCGGGGCCTAAATCGGCCGTTACGTCAACTCGACGAACCCTCTGACGTCATTGTGCGTTGCGATGAAGTGGCAGCCGCCACAGAACCGCCCCGCGACCCGCATTGCCAGAGAGCCGCCCATGTTGACCCGACGCCATTTTATCGCCACCGGATTTGCCGCCCTCACGCCCTCGGCCGTTCTGGGACACGCCGGCCTGCCTCACAAGAGCCTCGAGACAATGCGCGCGCGCGACGTGGAGATTCGTGACGATGTCGAAGTCGACACGATCCACGTCTTCCCCGACTACTTCTCGATCTACCATGTCCGTGCGCCTGGCCGGGCACGCGAATACCACGTGGCTGTCGGCGATGACGGACGCAATCTGCGCGGCACAACCGTCATCAAGCGAAAAGAGGAATGGCCTTCCTGGACGCCGACGCAGAACATGATCCGACGCGAGCCACAGACTTACGCCAAATACGCCGATGGGATGCCGGGCGGCCCGGACAACCCGTTGGGTGCGCGCGCAATGTATCTCTATCGCGGCGGACGCGACACCATGTATCGCATCCACGGCACCCCCCAGCCATGGACGATCGGCCAAGCGGTCTCCTCGGGCTGTATCCGATTGACCAATGACGACGTCATCGAGCTCTACCCGAACGTGAAGATCGGGACGAAAGTCATTTCGTACCGCTAGCGCCTACCCCTCAAGACTGGCAAGATGAACCTCGCAGTAATCGCCTGCGACTTCGGGATTGGAATAGCGCCGATAGATCTCCGCGCATGGATGGTCCTGTTGCGCTGGCTGTCCGCTCGTAATGCCGCCAATGGCCGCGCCTGCCACGGCGCCAAGAAGGCTTGCTTCGGTATCACCACCCAGAATTTGCCCGATTAAAGCCCCGCCCGCGGCGCCGGCCAATGCTCGATCGCTCTGTGGATCGCCGGTCGCGGTGCAGGCGGCCAAGGCCAACGCTCCGAAAATGGTGAGGGCGTTTCGCCGCATGTCTCGTCTCCTGCTTATCCGGACTTCAGGATGCGAGCGCATCTCGGCAAAAGATGGGCGCAGAGGCGGAGCAACCGGTACGGAAGCCCCGTATTTGATCAAAGGTCCTCGGCAGCGCCGACCTTCGCGCCCCTCTAGGTGGCCCGCAATGTCTTCTCGAAACCCACGGCGCAGCATTCGGCAGCATGCCTCGCGCCAAGGGAGTCCCCTTAGCACCCCACAGGTCGCAGAGACCAGAACGACATCCTCGGTCTTAAGACTTCATTTACTGCACGATGAATTCAGCGTGCAGCGCACCGGCCGCCTTGATGCTCTTCAGAATGTCGATCATGTCCCGCGGCGCCACACCGAGCGCGTTCAGACCCGCCACGACATCTGACAACGTCGCGCCACCCGGCACTTCTGCGAGCCCGATGCCCGGCTCTTCTTCGATCGCAGCTCCGGTCCGCGGAACGACCACCGTTTCGCCCGGCGCAAAGGGATTGGGCTGAACCACGATCGGAGCTTCCTCTACCCGCAACGTCAAGCCGCCCTGGCTAACGGCCACCCGGCTGATCCGCACGTCCTGTCCCATCACGATCGTGCCGGATCGCTGGTCCACGACGACGCGCGCACGCTGCTCCGGCTCGACCGTGATGTTTTCGATCTCCAGCAGGGCATGAGCAGGCGACGCTGCCTGGGTTGCCGCAATGTCCACGCTGACGGTGCCGGCATCCAGCATGACCGCAACGCTGCGCTTCATCGAGCCGTTGATCGCCTGCTCGATACGTCCAGCGGTGGTGAAATCGGGGGTCCGAAGGGCGAGCCTGACGGTTTCGAGGTCTCCAAAACTGAAGTCGATCTCACGCTCGACCCGCGCCCCCGCCGGAATGCCTCCAGATGTGGGAACACCCTGTGTCACGTTCGCCGCTTCGCCCTCGGCAACCGCGCCCCCGGCGAGAACGGTTCCCTGCGCGACCGCATAGATCTGGCCATCGGCCGCGTTGAGCGGCGTCATCACGAGCGTCCCGCCCAGTAGCGACGAAGCATCCCCGATCGCCGAGACAGTGACGTCGATCCGGCTGCCAGCGCGTGAAAATGCCGGCAATTCGGCAGTCACGAGCACGGCCGCTACGTTCTTCGGGCGAAAGTCCTCACCGCTGACATTGACGCCCAGCCGTTCGAGGATCGTCGACATGATCTCTTCGGTGAAGGGCGAGTTGCGCAATCCATCGCCCGTGCCGTTCAGCCCGACCACGAGGCCATAGCCCACCAGATCGTTTCCGCGAACGCCGTCGAACTCCACCAGATCCTTGATGCGAACGGGCGCGGCGTCGGCCACGGCTGCCCAAAAGGCGAAGAGGATAAACAGAATAGGTTTCATCGCAGGTACGATACCAGGCTAAGCTCGGACAGGCGGGCCGTGAGCGTGTAGATCATAGAGATCTGGTTCTCCGTCTGCTTCAGACGGATTGCGGTGTCGTAGGGATCGGCCGCCAACAGGTCGAGCCTTGCCAGCTCAAACCCATTTCGCTCAGTCCCGATGCGCACTTTCGCGTCGTCGATAGAGGCGGTAGCCAAGCCTACGCCCGCTTCGAGGCCGATGAGCTTGTTCTGGCCCTGCAGAAGGCCGGTGACGCCGCCCGACAGGACGTCCGCCCGCGCTTCGTGGCTTACCGGAAGCCCCTCACCCAGCACGGCAATTCGCGCAACTTCCGCGAGCGCTTCGCGGATTGCCGGGTCGTCCGCGCGAACTCCCACCTCCACTCTCGAACCGTCGCCCAGATCGAAGGGTGCCAGATCAACCGGCACACCTACATAGTCCTTGGTTTGGAACGGCCCGCCATCTGCGAAATAAGCCGTCACGCCATCTTTGATGTCCTTGGCGGAGGTCGCTCCGGCAAGGCTGGACACGAGATCTGCCATGATGTCCTCGGCGCCACGAGTCACCTGCGCATTGCCGGATGCGCCGCCAAAGAGCGGCCGCCCCGCTGTCTGCGTCCCAAGATCCGAAATCATGCCCACGAAGGCTATGCGCGCCGATTTCGCCAGGCCATCGATCTGAAGCGCCGACGTTTCGTGCGTGATGGTCATGGCGCCAAGATCGATACCTTCGATACGTGTCGACATGGCAGACAAGGCGATACCGGTGGCGCCGGCGAAGATGCTCGCCTCCTTGACCGCGGTGCTTTGCGCCTCGAGATGTGTGAGCGCGCGCTCTATGGAGGCAACCGGTCCGGTGTTGCCCCCGACGGCCTTGGCGACGTCCCGCTTCAGCCCGGTCGTCAGCTCGAAATTGAGCGTGCCAAGGTCCCGGTGCAGTCGATTTCCAACTGTGCGCTGCTTGAATGTCTGGGCGAGGTCGCCAATGGTCGTCACGGTCATTTCAGATCTCCAATATGCGATCCAGCATCATCCCGGCAGTCTGGATGACCTTGGCGTTTGCGGCGTAGGCCTGCTCGATCAGGAGGAGCATGCGCATCTCGTCGTCGGTGTTGACGCCCTCCGACAGCTCGGCCTCCTGCAGCGTCGCCAACTTGCCTTCGGAGTAGCCAAGATCGGTCTCGGCGCGGAACGCCGCTCCGGCAGCAGCCCCGACGACCTGGTCGGCCAGCGCCCCGAGCCCAAGGCTCGACTCGCCCAAGGCGGCGCTTTGGGGCACCGCGGGTCGCTGCAACGCGTCTGCAAGAGATTGTAGAACACGAGCGTCGCCTTCGGGACGCGCCGCAGCCATAGGACTAAGGCCGTTTCGCAGCCGGCTCAAGGATCCGGTAGAAGTATCAGGATCGACCGCGCCGTTCACGGCAATTCTTTGCGCCAGCCCGACTGTGGACGCCATCGGTGCAACGGCGTCGTCCACGAACAATCCCGCATCGCCTAATTGCAGGGACGGGTCCGCCGCCTTGTCCTGGAACCGCGTGATGAGCTCTTGAGCGAACCCGTCAAGGCGGGCCTGCGCGGCGGGCAATTCTCCGTCTCTCAACTCGAAGAGTGCCGCGATTTTTCCGCCCGCGATCGGGCCGTCGTCGCGCGTCACGTCAACAGAACGACCGTTGATCGTAAGACCGGACAAGGGCGCGCCTGCCGTCATCCCAGCCGTCATGCCCCCTGCTTTGGAGAAGCCGATCTCGGTTGCCGAGTCCAACATGAGGACCGCTCCGGTCTCGGTGATCAGACCCACGCGTCCGTTATCGCGAGGGAACTCGCGCACGGGGATGAATCCGGCAACTGCATCGATGGCGCTGCGGCGCTGGTCGAGCAAAGTGTTCATGTCGCGCCCAGTTCCGCCCGCCTTGGCGATCTCGGTATTGAGCTGCTCGATGCGTTGAAGCCCCTGATTCAGGGCCTCTACGGCATCGCCGATGGCATGATCCGCTTTAAGACGCTCGGTTTGCACACCGTCGCCCGCATCGTTCAAGTGCTTTGTCAGCGCCTGGGCCGAATCCACCACTGTCCCCAGCCGCTGTTCCGACGAAGGAAGGCTCGCGGCCGATGTCAGGCTTGCCGCCAGGGCAGCCACGCGGCCCGAGAGCGATCCGGCGTTTTCGGCCGAGCCCACGAGGTCCACGACCTTGGACAGCGACTGGCTGCGCGCCTTTTCCCCCGATGTGTCGGCCTCGGCCATACGGCGATCGGTGATCAGGCTTTGCGTTTCACGCCTGGAGATCGCCGCGACACCCACGCCGCCAAAGCGGCCCGATTCGAGCACGACCTCGCGCGGAGCGTAGCCGGGCGTGAGAACATTCGCGACGTTGTCCGAGACGGACTGCGACGCACGCGCGGTCGCAAACAACCCGGACGTTGCCGAGGCGATGGCAGAAGATATGCTCATGGCTCAGATCACCGTTTGAGGTTGGTGGTTTCCTGCAGCATCTCGTCCACCGTCTGAATGACCTTGGCATTCGACGAATAGGCGCGCTGCGTCTGGATCAGGTTCGTCAACTCGGTTGCCACATCGGTGGTCGAGCCTTCGCGGGAATAGCCTTGTGTTTGACCCACAGGTCCCGTCCCCGAGTCCCAGAGGAAAATGCCGCCCGATTCCAGACTGACCTCATAAGTCTGCGAGTCGGAGGCCTTGAGAGCATTCCGGTTTGGCACGTCGATCACCGGGACCTGGAAGATCGGGCGAGTCATGCCGGTATCGTAGATGGCATGCACCACACCGTCGGCCGCGATCTCGACGCCACTCAAGTTACCGGTTGCGGCACCGTTCTTGATGATGTTCGACGGCGCAAAGCTGGAATCGAGCTGCGTGATGCCGGTGGATTGGTTGGGGCCACCGATATTCACGGTCATCTTTTCCCCGCCGATCGGGATCTCGATGGTGCCTGTGAGAGGGTCATATACGTCGCCTGCGCTGCCCAGGACCTTGGTCACGGCATCCAGTTGACCGCCCCCGTCCATCGTGGACTTGAAGTTCAACGTATACTCCCCGACCTCAGATTTGCTCTGGCTGTCGGTGATCGTCATGGTCCATACGTTCGTTGCGGTCGGCTCATAGTTGAACGTGAGCGTTTCGGTCTGACCCATGTTCCCGAAGTACTCGATGGTGAGCTCGTGAGGCCCCCCGAGAGCGGCGGGATCCGCAGAATCGTCCGACGGCAAGTTCAGTGCCAGAGACAGCTTGGTCGTGGGATTGGCTGCGAACTGATTGTGATAGACGTTTACAGGCTTCAGCCCGTCGGTACTGTCTCGCGGAAAATTCGCGAACGAGCCGTCGAGAGAAGCCGGCCAGCCCAGGAGGACCTTCCCCGTTGCGTTGACGAGATTGCCTTCCGCATCCGGGCGGAACGATCCTGTCGTCATCAATGCGAGCTTTGTCGCGCCACCTGCTTTCGTGCCTTCGAGATCCGTCACCGGCAGGAAGCCGCGGCCGTTGATCGAGATGTCCGTGGCGTTGGACGAGTTTTGCAGTTGTCCCTGCTCGTCGACCAACCGCTGCGTCGTCGTCCTCACCCCGCTGCCCGTGCTCTGCTGACCGCCGCCACTGACCACAAGCGAATGGAATTCGGTGATGCTGCGCTTGTAGCCATAGGTTGCGGAGTTCGCGATGTTGTCCGAGATGCTGGACAGCCGCGTGGCGTTCGCGCTCAGGCCACTGACACCGGAAGCGAGTGAGGACGAGATGGACATGAAGACGAGACCCTTTTGCTCCGCTACCTGTTGGTCCCGTCTTACGCCCGCTGACTTAACGCTGTCCTAACGCGAGACATTTCTGAGAAGGATGACCTCGAGCCGGTTGTTGCGAACGTCCATCCGGTCGGGAAGGGCCGGGGCTCTGTCGCCGTGGGCCTCCGTACGGACGAGGCGGGCCTCGCCTGTCCAACCCGACGCGAGCCGGACCCGCACTGCCTCGGCCCGCGCAGCCGAGAGCGGCCACGCGTCATGATCGCGTCGGACCACCGCAGTCGAACGAACGTAGCCTTTGACTGCGACGCGGTTGCGAGTCTCGCGGAACACGTCGTCCACCACCGCAAGAAGGTCGCTCAGCAACAGCGTCGGCGTCGCGGTTTCGGGCTCGAACAGAGGTTCGCCTGGTAGATCGAAGAGATCGACGATCAGGCCCTCGTCGGTGATGCGGGTCTTGATATGCTGAAGAAGCTCGTCCTCGACCGTGCTTTCGCCGGATGTAGCGGTAAGCATGGCCTCGACCGCGCTCAGCACCTCCGATTCGGCCTCGTTGTCGGCCAGCCCTAGTGTTCCCTCTGCCGCGATACTCTGCCCGGACAGCATGGACTGCGAGCCACCCGACTCGGTGGATAGCGGAATCGCCGGGCTGAAATAGTCGGCGAGGCCCTGTTTCTGGTCCTCTGTCGTCGCATTCAAAAGCCACATCATCAAAAAGAACGCCATCATTGCCGTGACAAAGTCGGCATAGGCAACCTTCCACGCGCCGCCGTGATGCCCTTCGGCCGAGACGTTCTTCTTTCTCTTGATGATAATCGGCGCCTGCCCTGTCGCGGCCATAACCGTACCCCCTTCGTTCCCCGCGATGACTTTGCGCAAGAACGAGTGAAGACCACGCTAACAATTAGAATCGTGAGGGCGTTTCACACTTTTGCCCAAGTTCGCCCGGAGGGAGCCAATCCCGCACAGCAAAAAGGCCCGGCCGCATCATGCGACCGGGCCTTTTCGGCTTTCAGAGTGCGTTGGTCAGAGCGAGCGCTCGACCTCTTCACGGGTGAAGATCTCGATGACGTCGCCGGGGCGGATGTCATCGTAGTTCTCGAACGCCATACCGCATTCCTGGCCCGAGATGACCTCGTTCACCTCGTCCTTGAACCGCTTGAGCGTCTTCAGCGTGCCTTCGTGGATCACCACGTTGTCGCGCAGCAGACGCACGCCGGCGGCGCGGCGTGCCACACCTTCGGTCACCAGACAGCCCGCCACGTTGCCGACCTTGGTCACGCGGAAGACTTCGCGGATCTCGGCATAGCCGATGAAGGTCTCGCGCACTTCGGCCGACAGCAGGCCCGAGGCCGCCGCCTTCACGTCGTCCACGAGGTCGTAGATCACGCTGTAATAGCGGATCTCGACACCCTTCTGGTTCGCCGTCTGCCGCGCCGAAGCGTTGGCACGGACGTTGAAGCCCATGATCGGCGCGCCCGAGGCTTCGGCCAGGCCGACATCCGTTTCGGTGATCGCGCCGACACCGTAGTGCAGGACGCGGACGCGGACCTCTTCGTTGCCGATCTTCTCCATCGCCTGGACGATCGCCTCGGCCGAACCTTGCACGTCGGCCTTCACTAGGATCGGCAGCTCGGCCACGTTCTCGTCGGCCTTCGCCTTCGCCATCATCTGCTCGAGCGTGGTGGCAGCACCCGCCGCGGCGCGCTTGTCCTTGGCCGCGTTCTGCCGGTACTCGGCAATCTCGCGGGCCTGCGCCTCGGTCTCGACGACGTTCAGAACGTCGCCCGCCTGCGGCGTGCCGTTGAGGCCCAGGACCTCAACCGGAACGGACGGACCGGCCTCGGTCACGCGCTCGCCTTGGTCGTTCTCCATGGCGCGGACCTTGCCCCACTGCTCGCCGACGACGAAGATGTCGCCCGTCCGCAGGGTGCCGCGCTGCACGAGCACGGTGGCCACGGGACCGCGACCCACGTCGAGCTGCGCCTCGATCACCGCGCCTTCGGCGGGACGATCGGGGTTGGCCTTCAGTTCGAGGAACTCGGCCTGCAGCGCAATCGCTTCGAGCAGTTCATCGAGCCCCTTGCCGTTCTTCGCCGACACCTCGACATCCTGCACGTCGCCGGACAGCTTCTCGACGATCACTTCATGCTGAAGCAGATCCGTGCGGACCTTGTCGGGATTTGCGTCGTGCTTGTCGATCTTGTTGATCGCCACGATCATCGGCACCTTGGCAGCCTTGGCGTGATTGATGGCCTCGATCGTCTGCGGCATGACCGCATCGTCCGCGGCCACCACCAGCACCACGATATCCGTCACCTGCGCACCACGGGCGCGCATCGAGGTGAACGCGGCATGGCCCGGCGTATCGAGGAAGGTCAACGTCGTGCCGCTGTCGGACTGCACCTGGTACGCGCCGATATGCTGCGTGATGCCACCGGCCTCGCCCTGGACGACGCGCGCCTTGCGGATCGCATCGAGGATCGAGGTCTTGCCGTGGTCCACGTGACCCATGATCGTGATGATCGGGGCACGGTTCTGCAGATCCTCGGCCTTGTCCTCGGTCTGCTCGATCACCTGCTCCACGTCCGACGCGCTGACGCGCTGTACCTTGTGGCCGAATTCCTCGATCACGAGTTCCGCCGTGTCCTGGTCGATGGTCTGCGTCTGCGTGACCATCATGCCGTTCTGCATCAGCGCCTTGACCACGTCGGCCACGCGCTCGGACATGCGGTTGGCCAGCTCGGAGACGACGATCGCCTCGGGCAGCTGAACCGTGCGGGTGACCTTCTCGCGATCCTGGCTCTGCCCCATGGCCTTGCGGCGGGCCCGCTCCTGCTGGCGCTTCATGGACGCCATCGAGCGCTGCCGGCCACCTTCGCCGCCAGTCAGGGCCTGGTTCACCGTCAGCTTGCCGGACCGGCGCTTGTCACCACCGCCCTTGGCCGGCTTGGCCTGGCGGTCCTTGTCGCGCGTGTCGCGGTCGGTGCGCACCGGCGTCGCCGTCTTCTGGCCGCGCTGCTCGCGGGCCTGGACCTCGGACGGATCGGGCGCGGCGGGCTTGGGTTCGGCGGCCTTTCGCTTGGCCTCATCTTCCTCGCGCAGACGGCGGGCGTCCTCTTCGGCCTTGGCCTTCAGAGCCTCTTCCCGCTCGCGCTCCTCGCGCTCCTTCGCCTCGATTTCGGCCCGGCGACGCTCACGCTCTTCGGCGCGCTGCCGGTCTTCCTCTTCGCGACGCTGGTTTTCCTCGGCCTCACGCGACTTTGCAGCCGCGAGTGCCTTCATCCGGCGCTCGAGCTCGGCATCCGTGATGCCGGCGGGACGCTTCCTGGGGTCGCCGCCGATCGGCTTCGATGCGCCGCCTTCGGATTTCGCCGTCGAGGGCTTCGGCGTGACCACGCGCTTGCGCTTGGTCTCGACCACGACGTTCTTCGTCCGGCCGTGGCTAAAGCTTTGCTTCACCTGTCCGGGCCGGCCAGGGCCGCGCACGCCGAGAGTCTTCTTGCCGTCGTTCTCACTCATCAGGTCTATTCACCTTTCCGGCGTCTTCTCCGCCAACTTCCCGCTTGCGGACGCCTGAAAGCCGCACGGCATCGTCCCTGAAATCTTCAGCGAGTCTGCCTGCGGCAAGCGCCGCGTGTATCACACGTTCCCGACCGAAGGACAAACCCAATTCATCCGCCGTCAGGATATCGAAGAAACTGCCACGGCCACCGGGCCTGTGCAGCTTCGTCTTGCCTCTTTCCGATCCGTCCGAGGCTTGCAGGAGGATCCTGCATTTGTCCTTGTCGAGCCAGTCCTTGACCTTCTCGAACCCTGCCACCGCCTGACCCGCCTTGCGTGCCAGCGCCAGCCGGTCGACCGAGCGGCGGGCAAGCTGCGCCTCGACCTGGTCCACCAGGTCCTCGGGCACCTTCACCTGCCGTTTCGCCCCTCGCGAGAACAGCCGCTTCGCGACCGCCGTCTCGAGCGCGTCGCGCTCGGACGAGACATACATCCCACGCCCCGGCAACTTGGCCGCGACATCGGGATAGACCATGTCCTCCGGCCCCACCACGAAGCGGATGAGCCCCCGCCTGGGGCTCACCTCGCCCGTGACGAGGCACTTGCGCTCGGGTTCGTCCGGCGCGGGTTTCGGCGTGCCGCGGGTCACTTAGGCGGTCGCCTCCTCTTCACCTTCGGCCGCATCTTCGGCCAGTTCGTCCGCGTCGGGCTCAAGCTCGGCGGGGTCGACCCAGCCCAGCTGGATGCGGGCGGTCATCACCAGGTCCTGCGCCTCTTCGAGAGACACGTCGAAGCTCTCGAGGAGTCCGTCGTCCTTCACGCGCTCGCCGTCGACGGTGGTCCAGCCGCCAGCAAGCTCCCAGTCGGCGCAGGTGGCGAAATCTTCCAGCGTCTTCACGCCATCCTTCGCCAACGCCTGGATCATTTGGGGCGTCAGGCCGTCGAATTCAACCAGCGACTCCTCGACGCCAAGCGCACGCGCCTCGTCCAGCGCCTTGCGGTTCTGGGCGTCGATATAGTCGCGGGCACGGGCCTGCAGCTCTTCGGCGGTGTCCTCGTCGACCCCGTCGATGACCGTCAGTTCGTCCAGCTCCACGTAGGCAACCTCTTCGAGATTGGTGAAGCCCTCGGACACCAGGAGCTGCGCAAAGAACTCGTCCAGGTCCAGGGTGTCGACGAACAGCTGGGTGCGCTCCTCGAATTCCTTCTGGCGACGGGCGCTTTCCTCTTCCTCGGTCAGGATGTCGATGTTCAGACCCGTCAGCTGCGAAGCAAGCCGCACGTTCTGGCCGCGCCGGCCGATGGCAAGCGACAGCTGCTCGTCGGGCACCACGACCTCGATGCGCTCGGCGTCCTCGTCGAAGACCACCTTCGACACTTCGGCCGGCTGCAGCGCGTTGACGAGGAAGGTCGGCATGTCCTCGTTCCACGGAATGATGTCGATCTTCTCGCCCTGCAGCTCGTTCACGACGGCCTGCACGCGGCTGCCGCGCATACCGACGCAGGCGCCCACCGGGTCAATGCCGCTGTCATACGAGATGACACCGATCTTGGCGCGCGAGCCCGGGTCCCGGGCGACGGCCTTGATCTCGATGATGCCCTCGTAGATCTCGGGCACTTCCATCTTGAAAAGCTCGGCCATGAACTCGGGCGCGGTCCGCGACAGGAAGATCTGCGGGCCGCGCGGCTCGCGGCGCACGTCCTTGATGTAGACGCGGATGCGGTCGCCGGGGCGATAAAGCTCGCGGCCGATCTTCTCGTTGCGGCGCAACACGCCCTCGCCGGGGTTCAGGTCGACGACGATGTTGCCGTATTCCTCGCGCTTGACGGCGACGTTGATGATCGTGCCGACGCGGTCCTTGAACTCTTCGTACTGCTTGTCGCGCTCGGCCTCGCGGACCTTCTGCAGGATCACCTGCTTGGCCGACTGCGCCGCGATGCGGCCCATCTCGACCGGCGGGACCTCTTCGACGTAGGTGTCGCCGATCTGCGGGTTCGCCATGTACTGCTTGGCGGTCTCGACCGTCATCTCGGCTTGGTAGTTTTCCAGCTCTTCATCCGGAACGACGGTCCGCACGCGGGTAAAGGTCGCCCGGCCGGTCCGGCGATCGATCGACACGCGGATGTCCATCTCGCTGCCGTAGCGCGACTTGGCGGCACGGGCGAGCGACTCCTCCATGGCCTCGACGACAAGGCCGGGGTCGATCTGCTTTTCGCGCGCGACCGCTTCGGCAGTCTGCAGAAGCTCGAGCTGGTTGGCAGAGGTAATGGCCATGATGCCTTAGTCCTTCTGTTCAGGAAGACGCGCGTCGTCTTCGCTGTCGATGATTGTTTCCACTTCGTCGAACTGGGTTTCGTCGATCTCGCCCTTGTCCTTCCGGTTCTTCAGGACGTCGCGGATCAGGTCGTCGGTCAGGACGAGCTTGGCGTCCGACAGCCAGTCGAATTGCAACCCGATGGTCACGGGCTGGCCGTGTTCCTCGATCTCGATCAGGATCTCGCCGTCCTCGACGCCCTGGAGGGTCCCCTTGAAGCGACGGCGGCCGTCGATGGCCTCGTTCGTCTCGATCTTGGCGACGTAGCCGTCCCACATCTCGAAATCCTTGAGCCGCGTCAGCGGCCGGTCGATCCCGGGCGACGACACCTCAAGGTTGTACGCCTCTTCGATGGGGTCCTCGACGTCCAGGTGCGCCGAAACCGCCGTCGAGATGATGGCGCACTCGTCGACTTCGATCCCGCCATCGGGGCGGTCGGCCATGATCTGGACGGTCGGTGTCCTTCCGCCCTGATAGCGGACGCGGACAAGCTCGAATCCCAGATCCTCGATCACGGGCGTCACCACCTCGGCGAGGCGACGGTCGATGCTGGCCTTTGCGATGAGGTCCGACATGACTCTTACGAAACTCCTACAAGATTCCGACGCGATTCTCACGCAGTTCACACGTTGCGTCCGGGCACAAAAAAACGGGCCCGCGGCCCGTTCGTTAAAGTCCGGTGGGGCCGGGTGTGGACCCCGGCGCGCCGCTGTTGAGGGGCACATAAGGCAAGCCGCAGCCGAATGCAAGGATTACCGGCGCTTCAGGCGATCCATCTCGCGCACCAGCGCCGCGCTGATCCCCGGCTCGCTCAGCGCATGACCGGCGCGCGGGACGAAGACCATCTTGGACAGAGGCCACGCCTTGTGCAGAGCGTAGGCCGAGGACGGCGGGCAGATCATGTCGTAACGCCCCTGCACGATGGTGCCGGGCACGTTCTTCAACCGGCCGATCTCGCCGAGGATCTGACCGTCATAGTCGAGAAACCCGCGATTGGTGAAATAGTGGTTCTCGAGCCTCGCGAAAGCGCGGGCATATTCGGCGGGGCTTTCGCCGGCGGGGCCTTCGTTGTCGATCGAGGCGAGGGTGTTTTCCCACCCTGCCCAGGAACGCGCATACCGTATCTCGGTCATCAGATCGCCCGAGAACAACCTGTTGTGGTAGGCGGCGATCAGGTCGTCGCGCTCGCCCTCGGGGATGAGGTCGACGAACTTCGCCCACAGGTCAGGCCAGAACCGCCCGGCGCCACCGGCGTAGAACCAGTCCAGCTCGGCCTGCGTCATCAGGAAGACGCCCCGCAGCATCAGGTGCGCGACCCGCTCGGGGTGCGCCTCGGCATAGATCAGCGCCAGCGTCGCGCCCCACGAGCCGCCGAACACCACCCAGTGCTCGATGCCGAGCGTCCGTCGGATCAGTTCGATATCCGCAACGAGGTGCCAGGTCGTGTTCTCTTCGACCGACGCGTGGGGCCGCGACCGCCCGCACCCGCGCTGGTCGAACAGGATGATGCGGTAGTGGTCGGGATCGAAATAGCGCCGCATGGAAGGCGAGCAGCCGCCCCCCGGTCCACCGTGAAACACCACGACAGGCGCCCCATCGGGATTCCCGCACTGCTCGACATAGATCGAGTGCCCCTCGCCCACGGCCAGCATCCGCTGGTCGAACGGGTCCAATCGCGGGTACAAGTATGACGCCGCGCTTTTTTGCCCTGCTGCATGATCCATGGGCGCTCTATATAGACGCGGCGACGGCCCCTGCGAGGGGCGCGACCCGGAAAATCAGAAGGCGCCGCATGTCCTCCATAGACCGTTCAGAAGTCGACAAGTTTTCCGCAATGGCGGCAGAGTGGTGGGATCCGAACGGAAAGTTCCGGCCGCTCCACCAGATGAACCCGATCCGGCTGGACTACATCACGCGCCAGATCGCCGCGCAGTTCGGCCGCGACCTGCGCGACGACCGCCCGTTCGAGGGCCTGTCCCTGCTCGACATCGGCTGCGGCGGCGGACTGCTGGCCGAGCCGATGACGCGCCTTGGCGCAAAGGTGACCGGGATCGACGCCTCCGAGCGCAACATCCCCGTCGCCCAGGCCCACGCCGAAGAGCAGGAACTGACGATCGTCTATCGCGCCACCACCGCCGAGGCCCTAGCCGAAGAGGGGACGGCTTACGACGTCGTCCTCGCGATGGAGGTGATCGAGCACGTGGCCAACCCACCCGAGTTCATGACGACCTGCGGCGCACTTCTGAAGCCCGGCGGGATCGTCATCTGCTCGACCCTGAACCGCACCGCCAAGAGCTTTGCGTTGGCCATCGTTGGGGCGGAATGGGTGCTACGCTGGTTGCCGCGCGGCACGCATGACTGGAATCGCTTCGTCACGCCGGAAGAGATGAAGCGGATGATGGATAGCGCCGGAATCGCCTGCGTTGACCGTACCGGCATGGTGTTCGACCCGCTCTCCTGGAAGTGGTCCCTCAGCGCGACCGATCTGTCGGTCAATTACGTGGGGACGGCCGTCAAAGACTGAAGTCGCGGTCGTGATACAGGCTGGGGATGCGCTTCCGCGCGGCCGCGACTTGCTCTAGGTCGATATCGATCACCGCCACGCCCGGCTCGATCCTTTGGTCCAGAAGCACCTCGCCCCACGGCGCGACGACCGTGCCGTGCCCGTAGGTTTCGCGCACGCGGCCCTCGCTGGTGGGGTGCCGCCCTGTCTGTGCGGGGGCAAGGACGAAGCACCCGGTTTCGATCGCGCGGGCGCGCAATAACGGCTCCCAATGTGCGGCACCGGTGACAGGCGAGAAAGCCGACGGCACGGTCAGGATAGAGGCCCCCGCCTTGGCGAGCGCCCGGTAAAGGTAGGGAAAGCGAAGGTCATAGCAGATCGACAGACCGACACCGCCAAAGGAAGTCTGCGCCACGACGGCGCGATCGCCGGGCCTGTAGCCGGCGGATTCCCTGTAGGTTTCACTCTCCGAGACATCGACGTCGAACATGTGGATCTTGTCGTAACGCGCCGCGATCTGGCCACCCGGGCCGATCAGGATGGACCGGTTCGCAAATCTCTCTTCGTCGGTTGCCAGCGCGAGCGAACCGATCAGGACCCAGACGCCTTCCCGCTCTGCCTCGTCCCGGAGCGCGGCGAGGGTTGAGTCGTCCTCTTCCCGACGCAGCACTTGGCGCTGCCGTGTGCGGCTGGCCGAGACGCAGTTCGTGACCTCAGGTGTCAGGACAAACGTCGCGCCTTCACGAGCAGCCTCGCCCACGGCGGCCCGGGCGGCGTCGGTGTTCGCCGCAGGGTCGTCCGAGCCCGTCATCTGGACGAGGCCGACCCTCACGCGAGCATCGGGTCGAGCTTGCCGTCGCGCTCCAGCTTGGCGAGGTCGTCGTACCCGCCGACATGGGTATCCCCGATGAAGATTTGCGGCACCGTCCGGCGCCCGTTGGCCCGCTGCGTCATCTTCGCCCGAAGCTCGGGATCGGCCGAGACATCGGTTTCGGCAAAGCTGACGTTCTTGGATGTCAGCAAGCGCTTCGCGGCGTGGCAGTAACCGCAAAGCGGCGTGGTATAGATTTCGACAATCGCCATGGCGTGTCCTTTTTTCTGTGTTGCCACGAATCTAGGTCTCCTTCAGGACCCGTGCCAGTGCGAGGACCCGCACGTCCTGTGCACCCGCGGCGAAAAGGGCCTCCGTCGACGCCGTCAGAGTGGCCCCGGACGTCATAACGTCATCGATCACAATGACGTTGCGCCCGGCGATGACCCTCCGTTGACCGGAATGCGCCGAGATCACGCCGCTCAGCGTCTCGAAGCGTTCCTCCTGGTTCTTCCCGTCCAGAAGCGTTGTGCGTGACGTGCGGACCAGCGCGCGAGGCGCGACTTCGGCCTTGGTCAGCCGCGCGATCCCCCGCGCCAGCAGAGCCGCTTGGTTGTACCGGCGCTTGGCACGGCGGGTCCAGTGGCAGGGCACCGGGACCAGCAGGGGCGCGTCGGGCCAGATCGCCTGCCCCGCATCGGCCATCCAGCGCGCCGCCGGTGCCACGAGGTCCAGCCGATCGCCATGCTTCAGGCGCAAGACCATCGTCCGCGCGGGACCCGCATAGGCAAGTGCCGAGCGGCCCCGCGACCACGGTCGGCCGATCACGAGGCAGTCGTCGCAGCGCAATCCGGCGGCAACGTCCTCGCCCGGCAGCGGGGCGCCGCACAGGTCGCAGATGCACCCCTTCAGGAACTGGGTGTCGCGCCAGCAGGCACCGCAGAGCCCTCCCGCCGCTTCGGTCTCGGCGTCGCAAAAAGCGCAGCCGGGCGGATAGATCGCATCCACCACCGATTGCCACAGACCCATCGCCGCCTTACCTCCGCTTCCATGACCACCGCACCGCCGCAGCTGACCGACCGGGCCGCCCTTGCCCGCAACCGTGCACGAGCGACACAAGACGCCCTGTTCCTGCACGAGATCGCTGCAGAGCAGCTCGAAGATCGCTTGCAAATGGTTAAGCGGAGCTTTCAGGACGTGGCGATCGTCACCAGCCAACCTGATTTCTGGGCCGCGCGCTTTCCTCATGCGACGGTGGTCGGGGACACCCCGACGCTGGATCTGCAACCTGCCACCCACGATCTCGTGCTCCACGCGATGGCGCTGCACTGGGCCGACGACCCCGTGGGGCAGCTTGCCCAGGCGCGTCGGGCGCTCCGGCCGGACGGGCTCGTCCTGTCGGTCTCCTTCGGAGGCAGAACCCTGTCCGAGCTGCGTGCCGTGCTCGCCGAGGCGGAAAGCCGCATCCTTGGCGGGCTCTCCCCCCGCGTCGCCCCGATGCTCGAGATCCGTGATGCAGGGGCGCTGCTGCAACGCGCCGGTCTCGCCCTGCCCGTCGCCGATACCGAGAAGCTGACCGTCAGCTATGCCGATGCGCTCGCGCTGATGCACGAACTACGGCAGATGGGCGAAGCGAATGCACTTGCTGCGCGTGACCGCCGCATCCCGCCTCGTATGCTGTTCGCCGAGGCGGCGCGGCTTTATCACGACCGTTTCCCGAACGCCGACGATCCGACGCGCATTCACACGACGTTCGAGTTCATTCACCTCTCGGGCTGGGCTCCGGACGAAAGCCAGCCGCAACCGCTGCGTCCCGGCTCGGCCACCACCCGGCTGGCGGATGCGCTTGGCACGACCGAGCATCCCGCCCGCGACATTCCGCTCCGGGACCGAGATTGACAGTTTAGAGCAATTCTATATCCCGACGCCACGCGCGGATGTGAGGACCGACACGATGCTCGACACGAAGAACGCCGAAACGATGTTCACCGCCAAGGATGCAGAGCGTCCGGCCCATGCGGGGCCGGATCATCCGAAGATCCCGACCGCCAAGATCGGCGTCCTTCTGGCCAACCTCGGAACACCGGACGGTTACGACTACTGGTCCATGCGCCGCTACCTGAACGAGTTCCTCTCGGACAAGCGGGTGATCGACTACTCGCCCTTCCTGTGGCAGCCGCTGCTTCAGGGCGTGATCCTGACCAAGCGCCCGTTTTCGTCCGGCGCGGCCTACAAGACGATCTGGAACAACGAGGCCGGCGAAAGCCCCTTGATGACGATCACGAAGGCGCAGACGGCCAAGCTGCGCGAGCGGTTGCAGGACCGGTTCGGCGAGGGCGTCCGGGTGGGGTTCTGCATGCGCTACGGCAATCCGTCGACCTTCGCCAAGGTCGAAGAGATGATCCGCGAAGGATGCCAGAAGATCCTGTTCTTCCCGCTCTACCCGCAATACGCGGGCGCGACGACGGCGACCGCCAACGACCAGTTTTTCCGCGCGCTGATGAAGGCCAAGTGGCAGCCGGCCTCGCGCACGGTGCCGCCGTATTTCGACCGGCCCGACTATATCGATGCTCTCGCGCAGTCGGTCGAGCGGGTGTATGGCTCGCTCGAGACCAAGCCGGAGATGCTGGTCTGCTCGTATCACGGTGTGCCGAAGCGCTACCTGATGGAGGGCGATCCCTACCACTGCCAGTGCCAGAAGACGACGCGCCTGCTGAAAGAGCGGCTCGGCTGGGACGACACGCAAATCACCACCACCTTCCAGAGCCGCTTCGGCCCCGAGGAATGGCTGCAGCCGTACACGGTGGAAGAGGTTGCGCACCTGGCCGAGCGGGGCATCAAGAACATCGCCGTTTGTGCACCGGCCTTCTCGGCCGACTGCATCGAGACACTCGAAGAAATCAATGAAGAGATTCGCGAGAGTTTCGAGCACGCGGGCGGCGAGCGGTTCACCTACATTCCCTGCCTGAACGATGACGCGGCGCATATCGATGCGCTCGAGTCGGTCATCGCCGACAATCTCGCCGGGTGGGTCTGATCGTTTCGGACAAGCCGGCACAGAAAAAGGCGGCCGGAAAACCGACCGCCTTTTCCTGAAACGTTGTGCTGCGGATTAGTCCGAAGCAGCCACGGCAGCCACGACGGCCAGCAGCAGCAGCGGGATCACGATACCAGCCGACGAGGACGACGATTCTTCGACGACCACCGCGGGCTGCATCACGGGCTCGACCGGCGCTATGCCACCGGCGAACGCAGAGGTCGAGGCAACGGAAAGAGCAGCGGCGAGAGCGATTTTCTTCATGTCTTTACTCCAGTTAAGCCTGGTGCCTAGAGTTTAGCGAGGCGGCAGCAGGCACCGATAGACTGTACCTCGACTGAGGTTTAAGCACCATCAGTCACATCACGCAAATGCCACTGCCGCGTGAACGGTTCCCGCCAAACCAGAGTCTGTTAAATTAGCAACACCTGCGTACCCGGCGTGGTGAGGCTGAAGAGTTCCGCGATATGCTCGTTGTACAGGCCGATGCACCCGTTCGATGACCGCCGGCCGATCTTGCGCGTATCCTGTGTGCCGTGGATGCGATAATATTGCCAGCTTAGATACAATGCGTGCGTTCCAAGCGGATTGTCAGGGCCCGGCCCAATGAAATCGGGCCACTCGGGGTTCCGCTTCTTCATATCGGGCGTAGGGGCCCAGCTTGGTCCTTCGACCTTGCGGATCACCTCCGTGCGGCCACGCCGGGTCAGGTCGTCGGTCTCGGGCACCGACGTCGGATAGAGCTTGTAGATAGAGCCATCTTCGTTCCAGAAGTGTAGCGCCCGCGAGGAGATGTCGCAGAGAATCGCGCCATTGTTCAGCGTCTCGAAATAGGGCTGCCATTCGAGCGTCCGAAAGCTCGACGCGTTGCGCCGGGTGTCGCCGGAAACGGGCGCCCGAAATTCGGTCGTGTTGGCCTGCTGCGCGATTGCCGGGGCCGACAGGAGGGTGGCCGCGGCCCCGCCCACGAAGGCACGACGGCTGACGCCACTGAAGAACTTGGTGGTCATGGATACCGCCTCAAAACTCGAAAATGGTGCTGGTGTTGTTTTGAGCATGTCATACAGCGCCCGCAGGTTCGGCGCAATTCACGCCGGCGTCAAACCGCCCAAGCGGAATTGCTATGGCAACGGCATGACGCTAAGGGCAGGGCTTGTTTCCACCCGGAGTTCGTCGATGAAGTTCGCCCCATTCGCGACCGCTGCCCTGTGCCTGACCCTCGCTGCCTGTGCCCCGCCGCCGCCGGCGGTTCAACTCGGTCCGGACGGGCGGCCGCTGCCCCAGCTTTACCGCGTGGCGGAGCAGGGCGAGGACGTGGTCCAACTTCGATTCCTCGACGGGGCGAACGCATTGCGGCAGGCGATCGGTGTGGCGCCCTTGTCGCTGAACTCCGAGCTTACGGCAGCGGCCGCGACGCATTCGCGTGACATGAGCGTACAGAACCGGCCGTGGCATTTCGGGTCGGACGGCTCTTCGCCGCTCGATCGGGCCGCGCGTGTAGGCTACAGCGGCCGCGTCCTGGGTGAGAACATCTCGGAGACCTACGAGACCGAGCTCGAGACTCTCGCCGCATGGATGGAAACGCCCGAGACGCGCCAGATCGTGACCGACCCCGTGGCGCGCGACCTCGGCTTCGCCTGGTATCAGGAAGCCAACGGCAAGATCTGGTGGACGATGATCACCGGCACGCGCGAGCAGGCGGCAATCCGGCAGACCGAAGGCGTGATCGTCGCGCCGCCGACCGGCCGCTAACCGGCGACCGCCGCGCTCGGGATGAGCGGCGGCGGCGCAACGGCGCCCGGCGCCGCGGGCGCCGGTTCGACCACAGTCGTGTCGGCCTTGGCAGGGGTAAGTGCGGTCGTGCCGACGACGGGCGCCGCGGCTGGCGCGTTGCGCGCCTGCCTCGCCTGTCGACGGAGGGCCTTCATCTCGGCCTTCATGTGCGCGCGCGAGGGATAGATCGAGATCGGCGTTCCGTTGCGCACCATGGCGTAGATCGTCTCGATCTCTTCGTCGGTCACCGCAACGCAACCGAAGGTCCAGTCCTCCGGCGCGTCCTGCCAGTAGGTCGGCCCCCGCCCGTGGATGAAGATGTCGCCCCCCGGCGTCTTTCCCAGCGACTGCGCCCGCGCCACATCGACCTCGTTGGGATACGAGATGCCGATGGACAGATGGAAGCGGCTGTTCGGATTGCGGCGATTGATGAAGTAGTGGCCCTCGGGGGTACGGCCGTCGCCTTCGATTTCCTTGTGGCCATCGGGTGCGAAGCCGAGGCCGACAGCGTATTCGCGCAGAACCTCGTCGTCATGCATCAGGAACAGCTTGCGCTCGTCCTTGAACAGAATGAGCCGCGTCACCTCGGTTCCTTCGTATGACTGGAACTTGCTGCGTTCGCCACAGGCCGCCAAGGCGGCCAGGGCCGTCAGGATCAGGAGCGCCCGGATCTTCGTCATTGTCTTTGCTCGCCTCTGGGTCTTTTTTGCCCTTTATCGTTTCTGGCTTACTCGGGGAACCGGGCAGACGAACATCACGAAATTGAGAGGCGGAAACGCGCCGTCAAGAGCATTGAAAAGATGCCGCAAGCTCGACATGCGGGGACCAGCGAAACTGGTCCACGACGCGGATCCAGTCCAGCCGGTGACCGCCCGCCAGCAGAATCCCGGCATCGCGGGCAAAGCTGAGCGGGTTGCAGGACACGACCGCCACGCGCGGGACCGACGACTGTGCCAACTCAAGGCTCTGCGCCTCGGCACCCGCGCGGGGCGGGTCGATCACGACGCCATCGAAGCGCGCAAGCTCCGCTGCGGAGAGCGGCTCGCGGAACAGGTCGCGCGTCTCGGTCGTCAGGGGCCGGTGCCCCTTTGCACGACGCGAGGCGGCCTCTGCGGTCTTAAGCAGTGCCGCGTCGCCCTCGACCGCGTGCACCTCGGCCCGGCGGGACAGGGGCAGCGCGAAGGTGCCGCAGCCTGCGAACAGATCGGCCAGCCTTCCCCCCTCGCCCAAGGCTTTGGATACGCAGGCCAGCAACGCCGCCTCGCCGTGCTGCGTGGCCTGCAGAAAGCCCGCCGGCGGCGGTTCGACCTGCGCCCCCGCGATGGACACGGTGGCCGCACGGGCACGCGCCACGAGTTCGCCATTCACCGTCAGCCGCGCCAGATCAGCCTCGGCAGCAAGTGCGGCGAGATCGGTCAGTTCCGCCTGCCCGACATCCGGCCCGCCACTTATCGCAACGTCCAGCCCGTTTCTGCCCGAAACCACGTGAAGCGTGACATCCGCTCGTTTCGCCCCAGCCGCGCCCGCGATCCGCGCGAGCATCGGCAGAGCGCCCTCGATCTCGGGCACGAGCACCTGGCAGCCCGTCGCGTCCACGACATCATGCGAGCGCCGACGGTGGAACCCTATCGCTCCGCCCTTGGCGGACAAAACCGCGCGCCGTCGTGACCGGGCCGGCGATGTCGCAATGCCCAAAATCGGCGCCGGCAGCCCGCGCGCCTCGAGCGCCTGTCGCACCACGCCGACCTTCCAGCGTGCCACGAAGGCCTCATCCGCATGCATCAGATCGCACCCGCCGCAGGCGTCGTAGTTCGGGCAGATCGGCGTCACCCGGTCCGGCGACGGCTCGATCACGGTCGGAGAGGTCACGCGGTCACCCGTCACCTCGCCCTCGACCAGTTCGCCCGGCAACGTGCGCGGCGCAAAGATCGGGCCGGCGGCGATGCCGTCGCCGCGGTGGCCGAGCCGCTCGATCCTTATCTGCATCTACTCGGCCGCCTCGTCATAGCGAATGAAGCCACCCGATTGCCGCTTCCAGTAGCGCGCATAGATGCCGTCCTGCTTGAGCAGGTCGGGATGCGAGCCCTCTTCCACGATCCGGCCGTCCTCGAGCACGATGATCCGGTCCATGTTGGCCAGCGTGGACAGGCGGTGCGCGATAGCCAGCACCGTCTTGCCCTCCATCACGCGGTCCAGCGCCTCCTGGATCGCGGCCTCGACCTCGGAATCCAGCGCCGAGGTCGCCTCGTCCAGCACGAGGATCGGCGCGTCCTTGAGGATCGCGCGGGCCAACGCGATGCGCTGCCGCTGTCCGCCCGACAGCTTCACGCCACGCTCGCCAAGATTGGCATCGTAGCCCTCGCGCCCCTTGTGGTCCTTGAGCTTGAGGATGAAGTCGTGCGCCTCGGCCTTCTTGGCGGCCTCGATCATCTCGGCCTCGGTTGCATTGGGACGGCCATAGAGGATGTTCTCGCGAGCGGAGCGGTTGAACATGGCCGTCTCTTGCGTGACCATCCCGATCCGCTGCCGCAGCTCGGCCTGCGCCACCTCGCGGACGTCCTTGCCGGCCACGCTGATCCGCCCCGCCTCGGCGTCGTAAAGCCGCAGGAGCAGCGCCACCAGCGTCGACTTGCCCGCACCGGACGCGCCGACGACGCCGACCTTCTCGCCCTCGTGCAGGGTCAACGTCACGTCGCGCAGTCCGCCGACATTACGCCCGTAGGTGAAGGTCACGCCGTCAAAGCGCGCCTCGGCACCGGGAGGAAGCGCATCGGCGTCGCCGGGATCGGTCAGCTGGTGCGGCGGGGTCAGGGTGTTCATCCCGTCCTCGACCTCGCCCACATTGGCGTACATCCCCATCAGCGTGAAACTGACCCAGCCCGTCATCTGCGCGATCCGGATCGAAATCGCGCCCGCCGCGGTGATGTCGCCCGCCGTCGCCGCGTCCAGCGTCCAGAGCCATAGCGTTCCCCCGATCAGCAGGACCGGCAGGACGCCGGCCAGCGTCATCAGCGCAAAGCGGAACCCGGCCGACAGGACCCCGAAATCCACCACCTTCTCGCGGAAGGTCGAGATCGCGTCATGCGCCGCCCGGTCCTCGTGATCGTCATGGGCGAAGAGCTTGACCGTCTTGATGTTGGTGATCGTGTCCACGACCTGTCCCGACACCATCGCCCGCGTCGCGGCGCGCGCTTTCGAGCGGACGCGGATACGGGGCATGAACCAGCGAACCGTGCCCAGGTACACCACCAGCCAGACGGCCAGGCCCACGGCCATCCAGCCGCTGATCGTGCCCATCAGAAGGGCCGCGCCGATGACCGAGGCAAGCGCGAAGCAGACGACGTTGATGAATTCGGACGCGACCTCGGTGATCGCGCGCGAGGTCTGCATCTGCTTTTGGGCGATGCGACCGGCGAAGTCGTCGTCGAAGAACGTGACCGCCTGTCCCAGCGTCCAGCGGTTGAGCCGCATCAGGACCATCGGGTTCACGTTCGGCGCCACCATGATCGCGTTCGACGCCGACGACAGCCCGAACATGATCGGCCTGAAGATCAGGAAGAATGCCAGCGACCCGATCAGAAGCGGCGCGTTCTCCGCAAAGTAGCCGCCCACCGCGTCCGCGCCGGCCGCCGAATCCACGACCCATCCGAGGATCAGCGCGGTGAAGACCTCGGCCGTGCCCGCAAGCGCCGAGAGGGCACCCGCCACGATCATCCAGGGCCATGCGCCTGACAGTGCCCAGAGAAAGAACTTGCCCAGCTGGCGCGGGGGTGCCCCGTCGGCGGGGCGGAAGGCGTCGATGACGTTTGCGATGGAACGAATCATTCGGCCGCCTCCAGATCAAGAAACCCGCCCGATTGACGCGCCCAGAGACGTGCGTAGAGCCCGTCGCGCGCGACGAGGTCGTCATGCGCCCCTTCTTCGACGATATGGCCCTCGTCGATCACCACGATGCGGTCCATCCGGGCGATCGTCGACAGCCGGTGCGCGATGGCGATCACCGTCTTGCCCTCCATTACGCCATAGAGCGTCTCCTGGATTGCACTCTCGACCTCGGAATCCAGCGCCGATGTCGCCTCGTCCAGCACGAGGATCGGGGCGTTCTTCAGGATCACCCGGGCGAGCGTGATCCTCTGCCTCTGTCCGCCCGACAGCTTCACGCCGCGCTCGCCCACATGCGCGTCATAGCCCTTGCGGCCTTCACCATCGGCAAGGCCCAGGATGAACTCGTGTGCCTCGGCCCGGCGAGCCGCCTCGATCACCTCGCCCTCACTGGCCTCGGGTCGGCCATACAGGATGTTGTCGCGAACCGAGCGGTGCATCAGCGCGCTATCCTGGCTGACCATGCCGATCTGGCGACGCAGGCTCGACTGCGTCACGGTCGAAATATCCTGCCCGTCGATCAGGATCTGCCCCCGCTCGGCGTCGTAGAACCGGAGCAGCAACTTGACGAGCGTGGACTTCCCCGCGCCCGAGCGACCCACCAGCCCGACCTTCTCTCCCGGGTGGATGATAAGGTTCAGGTGGTCGAGGCCGCCCTCCTTGCGCCCGTAATGATGGCTCACGTCGTCGAACCGGATTTTCCCGCGATCGAACGTCAGCGCGCGCGCATCCCGGCGGTCGGTCAAGACGATCGGCTGGGCGATCGTCTCCATCCCCTCGGCGACGACGCCGAGGTTGCGGAAGAACGAGCTGACGGCCCACATGACCCAGCCGGTCATGCCCGACAGGCGGATCACCAGGGCACTCGCCGTCGCGACGACGCCGACGGTCGCCGCACCGGAATACCACAGCGCAATAGCCCAGCCGACGACGCCTACCGTCAGCACACCGTTCAGCACCGTCAGCGTCACGTCCATCAACGTGAAGAGGCGCATCTCGACCTGGAACTTCGAGCGCGCGTGCTCGATCGCCTCGCGGCCGTATTCGAGTTCCTGGTCGTGATGTGCGAAGAGCTTCACCGAATGGATGTTCGTGTAGCTGTCGACGACGCGTCCCGTCACGAGGCTGCGCGCATCCGCGGCCGCTTGGCTGGCCGGGCCGACACGCCGGATGACCCAGCGGATCAGGCCGCCGTAAAGCACGCCCCAGATCACCAGCGGGATGACCAGCCGCGGGTCCGCATCGGACAGCAGGATCGCCGCGCCCACCACGTAGCTGACGGCGTAGGTCATCGCGTCGAAGACCTGGAACACGGCCTCTCCGGCCGCGGGGGGCGCCTGCATGATGCGGTTGGCGATGCGGCCGGCGAAGTCGTTCTCGAACCAGCCGACCGACTGGCGCATCACGTGGGAATGGGCGCGCCAGCGGAACATGGTGCCGTAATTCGGCAGGATCGCGTTGTTCAGAAGCAGCACGTTCAGCGACTGGACTGCCGGGCGCACGAACAGGATCGCGAGCGCCACCAGGCTCAGTTCCGTGCCGTGGTCGGCCCAGGTTTGCTCGGGCGTGCCATCCGACAGCAGGTTCACCACTCGGCCAAGATAGGCGATCAGCAGGATCTCGATCGCGGCGACGGCCACCGAGGTGACGCCGGCCCAGGCGAAGATCGCGAAGAAGGGGCGTGAGTAGTCATGCAGGAACGGCCAAAGGCGACGCGGTGGCGCGTCGTTGTCCGAGTGGTGGGCATAGGGGTCCACCAGGTTTTCGAAGAAACGGAACATGAAAGCCTTCCGGGGTGCCCCGCTGACATAGGGACCGGCGCCGAAAAGGAAAAGCGCGGCCGGTCAGTCGAGCAGATCCTCGCGCGACAAGGTGAAGCCCGACGCGATCCAGCGTTGTTCGAGCACCTCAAGCTGACAGCCGATCTCGGGACCCTCGAACCGACCTTTCAGGTCCGCACCCCGCACCGGGAAGATCGCCTCTGCCCCGAGGTCGAGCTTTTCGTTCATATCGGCAGGCAACGGTGCCGAGAAGTGTGCGGCGCGCAAAAGAGCGATGTCTTGCGCCTGGTCCCGTCCGTGACGCCAGGCAAGCTCGGCCAGGCCAGATTCGTCACCAATCCCGCTTTGCAGACGTGCAAGCCGGGCGCTCTGCTTCTTCGATAGGCGCAGGCGGTCAGCCACGTCCTCTCCGCCAACGGCCGCGAGGCGCCGCAGCGCATCTGGGGCAACGCTGACAAGCTCTTCAAGGTGAACGAGCGGCGCAACCATGGCGGTCGAAGCCCCCGGCAAGACGCGGCCAAGGATACCCGCATGTTCCATCGCGGCGGCTGACGGCGCAGGGTCGGCGGCGCCAAGCAGCTTCAGCATCTCCTTCCCGATCCGCTCCGCCGAAAGGCGTTCGATCCCCTCCGCCAGATCGGCGCAGGCCGCGAGGGCCTCGGCGTCGATGCCTTCGGCAGGATCGCCGTACCAGGCGTGGAAGCGGAAATAGCGAAGGATCCGCAGGTAATCCTCGACGATGCGCGCACCGGGATCACCGACGAAACGCACGCGCCGGGCCCGCAGGTCGGGCAGACCGCCCAATGGGTCGACGACCGTGCCGTCCGCCTCGGCATAAAGCGCATTCATCGTGAAATCCCGCCGCGCCGCATCCTCGGCCACGTCGGTCGAGAAGGCGACCGTGGCGTGGCGCCCGTCGGTTTCGATGTCACGGCGGAACGTCGTTACCTCCAGCGGCCGACCCTCGGCGATCACGGTGATTGTCCCGTGCTTGATCCCCGTGGGGACGACCTTGAAGCCGACAGCCTCGGCGATTTCGACAGTGCATTCGGGCGCGGCATCGGTGGCGATGTCGATGTCATCCACCGGAGCGCCAAGGGCCGCATTCCGCACGCAGCCCCCGACGAACAGCCCGCGATGTCCGGCCTCGGACAGGGCGGCAAGGAACCGCTGCACACCGGCGTCTCGGCGCCAGGGACCGTCAATCCTCATGCCATCCGCTCCGCCAGGCCGCGCAGGATCCGTGCGGTCGCGCCCCAGATATAATAGGGGCCGAAGGGGACGGCGTAGTACCGGCGCAGTTCGCCACGCCACAGGCGGTCCTGCACCGTGTAATTCGAGGCTACGGAAAGGTGCGACAGCGGCACATCGAAGATTTCGGCCACCTCTCCGGCTTCGGGGCGCAGCTCCGGGGTGCCGTGGATCAACGCGATCACGGGCGTCATGCGATAGCCGGTGACGGTGACATGGGACGGAAGTGTGCCCAGAACCTCGGCCGCGTCGTATGGCAACGCGATCTCCTCGTGCGCCTCGCGCAGGGCAGCGGCCGTGGCGTCGGCATCCAAGGCGTCGACCTTGCCGCCCGGGAACGCGATCTGCCCGGGATGCTGGCTGAGGTGACTTGCGCGCTTGGTCAGGATGACCCGGCCGTCCGTACGGACCGGGACGAGAACGCCGGCCTCGCGCAGCGTCGGGCGTTTGCACGGGAAGCCGGAGGACAGGTCGAAGTCAGACGAGGGTGCGGATGTCCGCGCCAATGCCGACCTCAACCTGTCGCGCAATTCACTCACCGTCGCTCGGCGCCTCTTCGGCCTCGAACCCGAGCGTCTTGGGATCGAAAACGTAATGCGCGCCGCAGAACTGGCAGTCCGCGGTCACCGTGCCCTCTTCCGTCGTCATGTGCGCGAGGTCGCGCTGCGAGTAGATCGACAGCGATTGCCGGACCCGGTCGGACGAGCATGTGCACCCGAAGCGGACGGGCTGGGCGTCGAATACGCGCGGCGCCTCTTCGTGGAACAGGCGCACCAGAAGCTCGGTCGGGGCGACGCGGGGACCGACGAGCTCGGTCTCTTCCACGGTGTCGAGCAGGGTGTTCGCGCGGGTCCAGTTCTCGGCCTCGTCGCCGTCGAGAATGTCGTCGGCATTCATCAGTCCGTCTTTGCCGCTGGCGTCGGCATCGGCGCGGAGGGGTGAGGCTGCCGGCATGTGCTGCAGCATGATGCCGCCCCCACGCCAGTGCACGCCCTGCCCCGGCTCCTGCGACTGGCCGAAGGTCAGCGCGAAGCGGGTAGGCAGTTGCTCGGATTGGGCGAAATACGTCTCGGCGCAAGCCGACAGCGAACCACCGGCGATAGGCGTGATACCCGAATACGGCTTCATCCCGTCGCCCTGGTCCAAGAGCAGCGCAAAGTAGCCCTTGCCGATCTGGTCGAAGGCGTCCCCGCCGGTCTTCAGGCGGTCGTCGTCATAGCTCGCATAGGCGCGGATGCGGGCGGGGCTGCCGTCCTCGCCGGGCGCGTAGTAGTCGGTCGCGATCAGGCGCACCGGGCCGTCGCCGCGAACCTGCAGCGACAGCTTCCACCGCAACTTGATCGTCTGGCCGATGAGCGCGGTCAGCATGACGGCCTCGGAGACCAGCGCCTCGATCTCGGGCGGGTATGTGTGCTGGCGCAGGACCTCGCCGAGAACACCGTCAAGCCGCGCGACGCGGCCGCGGATATCCGAGCGGTCCAGCTGGAAAGGCAGGACGGTGTCGTCCCAGGCGATGGTTTGTCCCAGGGTCATGGCTTCCTCGGTTGAGCGGATTGTCGCTTTACTGGCCCCATATAGGTAAGGTGACGCGCGCGTGAACCCCGGAGAGGCCGCCATGATCCGCACAGAAGCCGCCCCAGAGGCCGGCGTCCGCTATACGCACCGTCCCGGCGCATATGCCATCCTCATGCTGGACGGGCGTGTCTTGGTGACGTTTCAGAAGCGCCCTCGCGAGGAATTGCAGCTTCCCGGCGGCGGCATCGACCCCGGCGAGGGCGCGGTACGCGCTCTTCACAGGGAAGTGTACGAAGAAACGGGCTATCGCATCAAGTCGCCGCGGCGGCTCGGGGCGCATCGGCGCTTCGTGTGGATGCCGGACTACCGTATGTACGCCGAGAAGGTCTGCCACATCTACCTCGCCCGTCCCACGTTGCGCATCAGCGCGCCGATCGAGCCCGAGCACGAGGCGATCTGGATGGAAGCCGAAGAGGCGGTGCGCCGGCTTTCAATCCCTGGCGATGCGCGGTTCCTGAAGGCGCTGCTTGGCTAGAGCCGCTCGATCAGGATGACAGAGACGTCATCCGGCAATGGCGCTCCGTGAAGCATTGCCACCACCTCTGCACGGATTGCCGACAACAGCGCCGCGCCGTGCGCGCCCGCGTGGCGCTCGATCATGCCGGTCAGGACCGCCTCCTCCATCATCATGCCGTCCGGCCCCGTGCATTCGGTGATCCCGTCCGAATAGATCAGAAGCCTGTCTCCGGGTGCGAGCATGACTTCCCCGCTCTCGTACTGCACGCTGTCCAGCAGCCCGACCGGCGGGCCGCCCTGCCCCGCGAAGCGCATCTCGCCCCCTGCAGTCCGGTGAAGCGGGTGCGGGTGGCCCGCCTGGCAATAGGCGAACCGCCCGGTCGCGGGATCGAGTTCGCCAATCAGGATGGTGAAGTAGTGACTCGTGTCGTGGTCCGCCAGAAAGCGCTCGTTAAGCCGCGCGCAGACCTGATCCGGGGGCAGCATCCTGACCCCGTCGATACCTTTGCACAGCGCGACGTTTTGTTCGGGGCTGCCGCCGGTCAGCCATGACGACAGCCGCATCGTGACCAGCGCCGAGGTGATGCCGTGCCCGGACACGTCGATCGAGTAGAGCCCGATCCGGCCCCCGCCGGCGGGAAAGGTGCCAAGGATATCCCCGCCCACATGGCCCGAAGGCTCAAGGTCGAAGTGGATCGACCAACCCGGAAGCTCGATTGGCCCCTTCGCCGACAGGGACAGCTGAAGACGGCGGGCTTCGGCCAAATCCTGGTCCAACCGCATCTTCATCCGCCTCATCCGGTCGAGCGTGTGCATGACGAGGCGGTTCTTCTGGCGAAGCTGGCGCGTCATGCTGAGGATGCGCTCGCCCGCCGTGATCCGGGCGATCAGTTCTTGGTGGGACAGGGGCTTGCTGACGAAATCGTCCGCACCGAGGCTGAGCGCCAAGGCCAGCTCGTCGGTCCCGGTCTTGGACGTCAGGATGATGAAGTAGATGTAATCGTCCAGAAACTCGGCTCGTAGGGCGGTGCATAGTTCAAGTCCGCTCATTCCCGGCATGATCCAGTCGCTGATCACGATGTCGGGCGGGCTGGTGCGGCAAAGGGCGAGCGCTTCTTCCCCGCTTGCCGCCTCCATGAGGACAAACGGACTGTTTCGGAGCGCCGCTGCAAGGACGCGACGCTGCAGGCTGCTGTCGTCGACCAGAAGGATCGTCGGACGCCGCACGGGTACGGCGCTCGTCGTGTCTAGGTCGAGGTCGGTCACGGCATCGGATACCTTCTGCACAAGCCGAACCATAGACGCCGAGAGCTTAAGCGGCGCTTAAAGGGCCCGGTTACCTGTTTTTAACACGCCTGTGTCACTCTTTCGGTCATGGATGATCTGCCACCCCTGCTGAACATGCAGCGCCTCGCCGAGATGCGCCGCGACCTGGGTGAGGACATATTGCCCGAGCTTCTCGCGCTCTTTGTTTCCGAGGCTGCCGACATGATCCCGCGGATATCGGCGGTCGATCCCGCAGGCAGCGTGCCTCTGTTCCAGACACTGAAGGCATCCGCGCAGACCATAGGCATGTCTTGCCTGACCCTCGCATGCAAAAGGGCCGAAACCGCGGCGCGCAACGGACAGGACATCGACGCGAACGCGATCAGCGTGCTGGTGGAGCGGTCGGCCGAAGCCTTTGGTGCAGAGTGCACCGATCAGATCAGGAATTCCGCCAGGATCGGGTCGCCGGTGATGTCGCGATAGACGAACTCCGCGGCATCGAGCCGCGCGAAGAGCGACTCGAAATTGCAGGCGTGCCGCGTCTCGATTCCGATCAGGACGGACCCGAAGTTGCGGGCGGACTTCTTGAGATACTCGAACCGGGCGATGTCGTCCTCGGGGCCCAGAAGCTCCAGGAAGTCCCTGAGCGCGCCGGGGCGCTGGGGCAGGCGCAGGATGAAGTACTTCTTGATACCCGAAAACCGTTGCGCCCGCTCGCGCACCTCGGGGAGCCGCTCAAAATCAAAGTTGCCGCCAGATGTCACGCAGATGACGCGCTTGCCGCGGACATGCTCGGCCAGGTCGGGCAGCACATCGAGCGACAGCGCGCCGGCCGGTTCCAGCACGATTCCCTCGACGTTCAGCATCTCGAGCATGGTGGCACAGATGCGGTCCTCGGGCGCGAGCAGGACCTGCTCGGGCGGGACCGTCTTGAGGACATCGAAGGGCCGCGCCCCGATCCGGGCGACCGAGGCGCCATCGACAAAGCTGTCCACCCGGCCGAGCGTCTGCGGCGAACCCGCGGCAAGGGCCGCCGTCAGACTCGCCCCGCCCACCGGCTCGACCAGCCACAGGGGCAGGCCCGGCACCGTCGCGTCAAGGTAGCGCTTGATGCCTGAAGACAGGCCGCCGCCGCCCACCGGCAGGACCACCACGTCCGGCGGTGTGTCCAGTTCGTCCAGAATCTCGACCGCGACCGAGGCCTGCCCTTCGATCACGTGCGGATCGTCGAACGGCGCAAGGAAATGACCGCCCTCGGCCGCGCAGAACTCCTGCGCGACGCGCAGGGTCTCGTCAAAATAGTCCCCGATCAGGCGAATCTCGACATCCACACCACCGAAGGCGCGGGTCTTGTCGATCTTCTGCTGCGGCGTCGTGACGGGCATGAAGATCACACCCTTCACACCGAAATGCGCGCAGTTGAAGGCCACGCCCTGCGCGTGATTGCCGGCCGAGGCGGCGACGAACAGCGACTGATCCGGGTTCGCCTCGCGCGCCTTGCGCATCGCGTTGAACGCGCCGCGGATCTTGTAGGATCGAACCGGAGTTAGGTCCTCGCGCTTCAGCCAGATGTCGGCATCGTATTTCTGGCTGAGATACGCGTTGCGCTGCAGCGGCGTTGCCGGAAACAGCGTGCGCAGGCGGGCCGTCAGCGCCAGGGCGGCATCGGTGAAATCATCCATGCCTTCGGAATGCCCCCAAGGTGCGCTCAGGTCAATTCGCGCCCTTCGACATAGTGCCCGTAGATCGTGGTCATCAGGCTCACGGTCAGCAGCGTGAGCAGCCACTGGAACGCCAGGTTCGCAACGGTCGCGATGACCCCAAGGCCGACGAGAAACAGGAACGCGGGTAGGGTCGACAACAGCGACAGCAGAACCGCAGCGACCAGGATCGCCCCCGTCGCGCCCTCGGTCGCTCGCCAAGCTTGCCCCAGGGAAAGCGGCTCGCGCAGGGCCGCCGCCGGAAGGATCGGGCTGAACCGTCCAAGGATCGCGAGCCCCAGCGCCTCGACCGCGGCGCCCAGAAGCACGAGGACCCCCAACGCCATCCCCGTGGCCGCGAGGATGCCGACGGGGATGAAGAGGATGAGGAAGATTGGGATCGCAATCACCGCGAGCAGGGTCGATCGCCCGAGATAGGCGAGGATCGCCTTGCCGTGCCAAGGGGGAATGATGCCCCGCTGGATCTCGCCCGTCAGGACGTAGCGGTGCCACTGGACGGCCAGCCAGAGCGAGGCCGCGAAATACGCGACTGCCGCCACGAGCACTGCCGGAGTAAAGGACATCTCGACCTCGGGATCCACGCTGAAGAAGGCGGGAAAGGCCAAGCTGACGGCGAGGATGATGACGTAAGGCAGGCCGGTCACCCGGAACGCCGCGCCGACGTCGCGCGAGATCATCGCGACGGAGTGTCTGAACAGCTTCCAACCCTTCATCGCGGCCCCCTTCGGCATGCCTCTCGTCGCTTCTGCCCCAGGGTTCGACCTGCGTGCAATCTTGCCGACATGGACGAAACGTCCTATCCGCGCCATGACGCAAAGGAGACACGGGATCATGTCGCAACCGAAGAAAGTGGTGCTGGCCTATTCGGGCGGGCTCGATACGTCGATCATTCTCAAGTGGTTGCAGACCGAATACGGCTGCGAGGTCGTGACCTTCACCGCCGATCTGGGCCAGGGCGAAGAGCTCGAGCCCGCACGCAAAAAGGCCGAGATGATGGGCGCCACCTCGATCCACATCGAGGATCTGCGCGAGGAATTCGTCCGCGACTTCGTCTTCCCGATGTTCCGCGCCAACGCGCTGTATGAAGGGCTCTACCTGCTGGGCACGTCGATCGCCCGGCCGCTGATCTCGAAGCGGTTGGTCGAGATTGCCGCGGCCGAGGGTGCGGACGCCGTGGCCCATGGCGCGACCGGCAAGGGCAACGACCAGGTCCGGTTCGAACTGGCCGCCTATGCGCTGAACCCCGAGATCAAGGTGATCGCGCCCTGGCGCGAGTGGGACCTGACCAGCCGCACCAAGCTGATCGACTTCGCCGAGAAGAACCAGATCCCGATCGCCAAGGACAAGCGCGGCGAGGCGCCCTTCAGCGTGGATGCGAACCTTCTACACACCTCGTCCGAGGGGAAGGTGCTGGAAAACCCGGCCGACGACGCGCCCGACTACGTCTACCAGCGCACCGTGAATCCCGAGGACGCGCCCGATACGCCCGAGTTCATCGAGATCGGGTTCGAGAAGGGCGATGCCGTGTCGTTCAACGGCGAGACGATGTCACCCGCCACGATCCTGACGAAGCTGAACGAACTGGGCGGCAAGCACGGGATCGGCCGGCTCGACCTCGTCGAGGGGCGCTTCGTCGGCATGAAGTCCCGCGGCATCTACGAAACCCCGGGCGGCACGCTTCTTCTGGAGGCGCATCGCGGGATCGAGCAGATCACGCTCGACCGTGGTCAGGCGCATCTGAAGGACGAGCTGATGCCCCGCTATGCCGAGCTGATCTACAACGGCTTCTGGTTCAGCCCCGAGCGCGAGATGCTGCAGGCCGCCGTCGACCACAGCCAGCAGCACGTCACCGGCACGGTCCGGCTGAAGCTTTACAAGGGTCTGGCGCGGACGGTCGGGCGGTGGTCGGACCACTCGCTTTACTCCGAGGCGCATGTCACGTTCGAGGACGACGCCGGCGCCTACGACCAGAAGGACGCGGCGGGCTTCATCCAGCTCAACGCGCTGCGCCTCAAGCTGCTGGCCGCGCGCAAGCGGCGGCTCGGGTCGTAACGTCACGCTTCAGTCACGCCCGTCCTTCATGCAGATCGCGTGCAGGAGGACGGGCAGATGGCACTCACCGACATTCGCGACAGGTTTCAGCGCGGGCTGGACCGAAAGCCGCTGGACGACAGCATCAAGTTCGACTGCGGCGATGACGGCGCGATCACCCTTCAGGGGGCAGAGGCACGACTGGCCGACGATCCGGCCGACTGCACCATCCACATCTCCGAGCCGAACCTCGAAAAGCTTGTCGCGGGCAAGCTGAACCCGATGACGGCCTTCGCCACGGGCAAGATCAAGGTATCAGGCGACATGAAGGTCGCCCTGAAACTCTCGCAGCTTCTCAAGTAGTCAGCCCCAGGGGCCGCGCTGCTCCGCCTTTGGCTGCGGCTTTGACCACGGCTGACCGGAGGCGGGACTGACCGCGCCGACCATCTCGCGGAGCGCGGCGATGCGGTTTTCGGTCGCCGGGTGGGTCGAGAACAGGTTGTCGTGCTTGTGCGCGTGCAGCGGATTGATGATGAACATATGCGCCGTGGCGGGATTGCGCTCGGCCGTGTTGTTGTCGATCCGCGCCGCGCCTTTCGCGATTTTCTCGAGCGCCGAGGCAAGCCACATCGGGTTGCCGCAGATCTCGGCCCCGGCGCGATCGGCCGAGTATTCGCGGGTCCGGCTGATCGCCATCTGCACCAGCGCGGCGGCCAATGGTGCAAGGATCATCATCGCCAGCGTGCCGACTATGCCCATCCGCTCGCGCGAGCCGCCGAAGAACAGCGCGAAGTTCGCCAGCATCGAGATCGCACCGGCGAAGGTCGCCGTGACCGTCATGATCGCCGTGTCGCGGTTCTTGATGTGCGCCAGCTCGTGCGCCACGACGCCGGCCAGTTCTTCGCGGCTGAGGCTGCGCATCAGGCCCGTGGTCACGGCGACGGCGGCGTTCTCAGGGTTGCGGCCGGTGGCGAAGGCGTTCGGCTGCGGCGTGTCGATGATGTAGACGGCGGGCATCGGCAGGTCGGCGTTCCGCGCAAGACCGGCGACCATGTCGCTGAGGCCCGTGCGGTCGTTCGGTCCCACGGGCTGCGCGTTGTGCATCCGCAGGACCATCTTGTCCGAGTTCCACCACGAAAAGGCGTTCATCCCGATGGCAACCGCCAGTGCGATGACCATGCCGCTCGTCCCGCCAAGCAGGTAGCCGACGCCGATGAACAGGGCCGTCATCGCGGCCATCAGCATCGCGGTCTTCACGTATCCCATTTTGGCTCCGAATGGTCGTTCTTGCGCCGGATATGGGGTGGCCGGGGCGTCGCGGAAAGACCCGCCGCGCCTAGCCGGTCGTGATGGCGCGGCGCAGGAGCGTCTCGTAGAACGGCATCGCGGCGTCGGCGAGGCGGGCGGCGTCGTCCTCAAGCACCGGCAGATCGCCCTCGGGCCCGGCGAACCCGGTGGAGCCGTGGACCGCCCCGTACCAGTGCGAAGCCCAGACCCCGTCCGAAGGATGACTGCCGGCCGGCCAGCGCAGCATCGCGTCCTTGAAGGGAAGGCCCAGCGCGTCGCACAGCCGCGACAGCGCGGCGGGCGGATCGGCGCGGATGGTGGCGGAACCGATGACCACGCCGCCGAATTGCTCATACAGGTCAACCTGTTGTGGAAACCCGATGTCGTCCAGGGTCGGCGTGTCCCGCTTAAGGTTGTAGCTTGCGATCACCCGCGCAGGGTGGCGGATCAGGTGGAGGTGCTGCCAGCCTTGCGCCCAGTTGCGGGGCACCCCCTGGATCATGTGGTGGGCCATGAGCTTGAGGTAGGTGTGCGGCTGAGTCTCGGCCATGAAATCCGCCACGACCGTGTCCGGGTTGGTCGGGTGCGCGGCAAGAATCCGGTCGCGCATCGGGTGGTCCAGACCGGTCAGGCCGAGGAAGGGGGCGTAGAACGGCTCGTCCCGGACGGCGCAGTCACCGCGGGCGGCGAAGGCGTACATCATGGCGGTCGACAGATTGCGGGGGCCGGACCAGGCGGCGATTTGGACCATGAGACTTCCGTCGGAGATCGGTGAGAGTTCTTTAGGAGTTTCGTGTGAGACTTGTGAGAGACCGCCGGGTCCCGCTCAGCCGCAGTCGTGTGCGACCAGGTCGGCATACAGTCGGCGAATGCGGCGGGTGACGGGTCCGGCCTCGGTGCCGATGGGGCGGCCGTCGATCTCGCTCACCGGGGTCTGCGCGCCGAAGGTGCCGGTCAGGAACGCTTCGTCGGCGCCGTAGCACTCGACCAGAGAGAAGTTGCGCTCGCGCACCGGGATGTCGTTCGCCCGGCACAGGTCGATGACCTTCGCCCGCGTGATCCCGTTCATGCAGTAGTCCCCGGTCGAGGTCCAAACCTCGCCCTTCCGCACGATGAAAAAGTTGCAGCTGTTCGTCGTGTTCACGAAGCCGTGGATGTCGAGCATCAGCGCCTCGTCCGCGCCGGCCTTCTGGGCGGCGACGCAGGCGAGGATGCAGTTCAGCTTGGAGTGCGAGTTCAGCTTGGGATCCTGCGTCATCGGCAGGCCACGCAGGTGTGGCACGGTCGCCAGCCGGATCGGCGCGGGCAGGGAGGGCACGGAGTGTTCGCAGATGATCACCACCGTCGGCCCTTCGAGCGACAGCGAAGGGTGCTGGAACGGCCGCGCCTTCAGGCCCCGTGTGACCATCAGGCGGGCATGGGCATCGTCCGTCATGCCGTTCGCCGCAGCCGTGGCGTTCAGCGCGTCGGTCAGCTGAGCGCGATCCATGCCGATGTCGAGATCGATCGCCAGCGCACCCTCGAACAGCCGGTCGAGGTGGTCGGACAGGAACGCCCACGTGCCGTTGTGAAGGCGCAGGCCCTCCCAGATGCCGTCGCCCAGCATGAAGCCCGAGTCGTAGACCGAGACGGTCGCCTCGGCGCGGGGTTTCAGCGTGCCGTTCACCCAGATCAGGATGTCGGCGTTGCGCGGGTCCTCGAGGGCGTCATGCGTGCTCATGGGGCGATGCGAACACCGTCGCCGCGCGGTGTGCAAGGGCAAGTGGGCGTGAAACATCGCTCACGGGAAGTTCGATTGAAACGGCGGCGGGTGAGGGCAGGTTCTGTTGCAAAGGAGGACTCGATCATGATGAAAGCCACCATCCTTGCCGCGACCGTTGCGGCGACCGCATTGCCGGCCGGCGCCGCGCCGCAAACGGCCTACCTGTCGGGCGGCTGCTTCTGGTGCGTCGAGGCCGATTTCGAGGAGGTCGAGGGCGTCGGCGACGTGATCTCGGGCTTCACCGGGGGCACCACGGCAGACCCCACCTACGGCAACTCGGGCGACCATATCGAAGCGGCGAAGGTGCCTTTCGACGATAGCGAAGTCAGCTATCGCCAGATCTACGACCTGTTCCTGCGTTCGATCGACCCGTTCGACGAGGGCGGGCAGTTCTGCGACCGGGGGCTGGAATACACCACCGCCATTTTCGTCGAGACCGAGGAGCAACGCCAAGCCGCCGAAGCCGCGATCGCCGCCGCCGAGGAAGAGCTGGGGCAGGAGATCGTGACGCCCGTTCGATCCTTCGACGAGTTCTACCCGGTCGGCGAATACCACCAGGACTACTACAAGTCGGACGACCGGATCGCGTTCTCGTCCGTCGGGCTCGCCGTGCCGAAAGAGGTCGCCTACAAGCGCTACCGCGAGGGCTGCGGCCGGGACGCGCGGGTGCGCGAGGTCTGGGGCGACGACGCGCCGTTCGTGAATTGACGCGCGCGCGGACCCGCGACAGGGTCCGCGCATGCAGATCGAGATTACCGAAGACGACATGACGGCGGCGCGCGACCTGCGCCGCCGTCTTCATGCGCACCCGGAACTGTCCGGGCAGGAATTCACGACCGCCGCCACCATCGCGGCCGAAATGCGCGCCGCCGGGGCCGACGAGGTGATCGAGGGGCTGGGCGGCACGGGCGTTGCCGCCGAGTTCCGCGGCGCCGAGGCGGGCCCGTGCCTGATGATCCGGGCCGAGCTCGACGCGCTGCCGATCATCGAGACGAGCGGCGTGGCCTGGTCCTCGGGTCGGCCGGGCGTGGCGCATCTGTGCGGGCATGACGGGCACATGGCGATCCTCGTGGCGCTTGCACGGGCGCTGGGGCGCGGGCTGCCGCAGGGTCGGGTGGTGCTGCTGTTCCAGCCAGCCGAAGAGGACGGGGCGGGCGCCAAGGCGGTGCTCGCCGATCCGCGGACGGCGGAGCTGGCGCCGGATCTGGTGGTCTCGCTTCACAATCTGCCGGGGCTGCCGCTGGGGCAGGTGGCGCTGGCCGAGGGGCCGATGGGCTGCGCCTCGCGCGGGATGCAGATCCGGCTGACGGGGCGCGAGGCGCACGCGTCGAGCCCCGAGCACGGGATCAGCCCCCGGCGTGCGCTTGCGCAGCTGATAGAGGGGCTGACTGCCTTGGCCGAAGGCGCGTTTCCGTCCGAGAATTTCGCGCTGGTCACGGTCGCGGGCGTGTCGATGGGCGGCACGGCCTTCGGCGTGGCGCCGGGGCGGGGCGAGCTGCGCGCGACGTTGCGGACGCTGACCGACGCGCGGATGGAGCGGCTGATCGCGGAGGCCGAGCGGATGGTGCAGGACGCGGCCGAGGCTGACGGGCTGACGGTCGAGATCGCGTGGCACGAGGTGTTCGAGGCCACGTCGAACGACCCCGAGGCAGTGGCGCTGCTGCGACGGGCGCTCGACGTCGCAGGCGTGGTGCATGGACCCGAGGGGCAGCCCTGGCGGCCGTCCGAGGATTTCGGGCGACTCGGGGCGCTGGCGCCGGCGGCGATGCTGTTCCTGGGTTCGGGCGAGAATCAGCCGCCGCTCCACGACCCGCGGTTCGACTTTCCCGACGACCTGATCGGCGTGGGCGCCCGGACGTTCGCCGCGGCGGTCGAGGTAAGCCAGGGATCGCCTCTTCCGCCCGCGAGCCCGTCGATCTAGGGTCCGCGGACCGATCAGGGACAGGAAGACCGGGGGAGCCGTGGCCGACGCACCGACGCCGATGATGGCGCAATTTCTGGAGATCAAGGCGCGTCACCCGGATGCGCTGCTGTTCTACCGGATGGGCGACTTCTACGAGCTGTTCTTCGACGACGCGGTGGCGGCGGCCGAGGCGCTCGACATCGCCCTGACCAAGCGCGGCAGGCACCTGGGCGACGACATCCCCATGTGCGGCGTCCCCGTTCACGCCGCCGAGGGTTACCTGCTGACCCTGATCCGCAAGGGCTTTCGCGTCGCCGTCTGCGAGCAGATGGAGGACCCCGCCGAGGCCAAGAAGCGCGGCTCGAAATCGGTGGTCAAGCGCGAGGTCGTGCGGCTGGTGACGCCCGGCACGCTGACCGAGGAATCGCTGCTGGACGCACGGCGGCACAACTTCCTTGCCGCCTGGGCCGATGTACGGGGCGAGGGGGCGCTCGCGTGGGTCGACATCTCGACCGGCGAACTGCGCGTGACCTCCTGCCCGCGCGTGCGGCTGGGGCCCGAGCTGGCGCGGCTGGCCCCGCGCGAGGTGCTGCTGAGCGAGGCCTACGAGGCCGAGTTGCAGCCGCTGGTGGCGGAACTTGGTGGCTCGGCCACCGGGTTGTCGCGCGGGTCCTTCGACAGCGTGGCGGGGGAAAAGCGGCTCTGTGCCACGTGGAAGGTCGGGTCGCTCGACGCGTTCGGGACGTTCGCGCGGGCCGAGATCGCGGCGATGGCGGCGATCGTCGATTACCTCGAGATCACGCAGCGGGGAAAGCTGCCGCTCCTGCGTGCGCCGGTCCGCGAGGAACCGCAGGCCGTCATGCAGATAGACGCGGCCACGCGGCGGAACCTCGAGCTGACGCACGCGCTGTCGGGCGGGCGGCAGGGGTCGCTTCTGTGGGCCATCGACCGGACGGTGACGGCGGCGGGCGGGCGGCTCTTGGAGCGGCGGCTGACATCTCCGTCCCGCGACCTCGGCACGATCCGCGCCCGGCAGGCGGGGGTGGCGCGGCTGGTGGACGATGCGCGGCTGGGCGAGACCCTGCGCGACCGGCTGCGGCAGGTGCCGGACATGGACCGGGCGCTGTCGCGGCTGGCGCTGGACCGGGGCGGGCCGCGCGACCTGACGGCCATCCGCGACGGGCTGATCCGCGCGGACGAGCTGCGCGAGGTGCTGGAGGGGGCCCATGACCTGCCCGACGTGCTGACCGAGGCGGCGCAGGCGCTGGGTGGACACGAGGCGCTGATCGACCTTCTGGACGCCGCGCTGGTGGCCGAACCGCCGCTTCTGGCGCGCGACGGCGGCTTCGTCGCGCCGGGGCACGACGCGGATCTCGACGAGGCGCGCAAGCTGCGCGACGAGGGGCGGGGGGTCATCGCCTCGATGCAGGCCGAATACGCCGAGGCGACGGGCATCGGTGCGCTGAAGGTCAAGCACAACAACGTGCTGGGCTACTTCATCGAGGTCACGGCGATCCATGCCGACAAGATGTTCGCCCTGTCAGACCGCTTCATCCATCGCCAGACCACGGCGAACGCGGTCCGGTTCACCACGGTCGATCTGTCGGATCTCGAGACGCGGATCCTGAACGCCGGGGGTAGGGCGCTCGAGATCGAGAAGCGGATCTTCTCGTCCCTGTCGCGGGCTGTCGTGGCCGAGGCCGCGGCGGTGGGCGAGGCGGCGCGTGCGCTGGCCGCGCTCGACGTGGCGGCGGCGCTGGCGCATCTGGCGCAGACCGAGGACTGGGTGCGCCCGGTGGTCGAGGACAGCCGCGTGTTCCACGTGGAACAGGGTCGCCACCCGGTGGTCGAACGCGCGCTGAAGGCGCAAGGCGCGGGGCCCTTCATCGCCAACGACTGCGACCTGTCCGACGGCGAGGGCCCGGCCTGCTGGCTGCTGACGGGCCCCAACATGGCCGGCAAGTCCACCTTCCTGCGGCAGAACGCGGTGATCGCGCTGCTGGCGCAGATGGGGGCGTTCGTGCCGGCGCGCGAGGCGCGGATCGGCATCGTCAGCCAGCTTTTCAGCCGGGTCGGCGCGGCGGACGACCTGGCGCGGGGGCGCTCGACCTTCATGGTCGAGATGGTCGAAACGGCGGCGATCCTGAACCAGGCGGACGCGAATGCGCTGGTGATCCTCGACGAGATCGGGCGCGGAACTGCGACCTATGACGGGCTGTCGATCGCCTGGGCGACGCTGGAGCACCTGCACGACGTGAATGGCTGCCGCGCGTTGTTCGCGACCCATTATCACGAGCTGACGCGGCTGGCCGAAAAGCTGGACGGGGTGCGCAACGCGACCGTGGCCGTGAAGGAGTGGGAGGGCGAGGTGATCTTCCTCCACGAGGTCAGGAAGGGCACCGCCGACCGATCCTACGGGGTGCAGGTGGCCAAGCTGGCGGGGCTGCCGCAGGCCGTGGTCGCACGGGCCGAGGTGGTCCTGCGCGCGCTGGAAGAGGGCGAGGCGGGGGGCCGGCAGGCGACGCTGATCGACGATCTGCCGCTGTTTTCGGCCGCGCCGCCGCCGGCGCCCGCCGCGCGGCCCGAGGTGTCGAAGGTCGAGGAACGGCTGAACGCGCTGCATCCCGATGACCTGAGCCCGCGCGCGGCGCTCGACCTCATCTACGAGCTGCGCAGGCTGGCCGCCACGTCCTGACCTTTGCAGATTTCCGGGAAACCTTCCCGATCCCCCGGCTGACGCTAAGCAAGCATTAACCGTGCGTTCGCTAGGAAGGTCGCAGTCCATCCCTGGCTGTGAGTCGTCCGCCCGTGAACACCATGACGCCCATCGCCCGTTTGATCCCCGAAGAGGACCAGCGGACCGTCAACATCCTGACCCTGATGGGCGCGCTCTGGCGTGGCCGGCGCATCATGGCGCTGAGCCTTATCGCGACGCTGGGCCTGGGGGGGGCCTATACCTTCTACCTGGCCCCGCCGCGCTATGCCGCAACGGCTGCGCTGTCGCTCGAGTCGGACGGCCAGAAGATCATGGACATCGAATCGCTGGTCGGCGGCGGCTCGACCGAAGACGACGCAATGAATACCGAGGTCGAGCTGATCCGCTCGCGCGACATGCTGACCAAGCTCGTCGAGGCGATGGACCTGACGCGCGACCCCGAGTTCAACGAGCATCTGCGCCCGGCCGGCCTTCTGGACCTGGACGCGCTGCTGGCCCGCGCCGGCATCCAGCGCGCCGCCGCCCGGATCCCCCAGGACGAGCTTGAGCTGAACGATACGGTCGAGGCCGTGCGCGGCGCCATCGCCGCCAGCATCCAGCGCAACACCTACGTCATGACCCTGACGGCCCTGAGCGAGGACGAGCTGAAGGCGCGCGCCATCGCGAACACGCTGGCCGAGCTGTACGTGCAGGACCAGATCGACCAGAAGTTCCTAGCGACCGAGACCGCCATCACCTGGCTGACCGAGCGCGCCGCCGAGCTGGAAATCGAGATGCGCCAGCAAGAGCAGACGCTGGGCGAGTTCCGGACGCGCACCGACATCGTCAGCCTCGACGCGATCGAGGCGCTGAATCGCCAGCTTGCCGATGCCCGCAACCGCCTTTCCGCAACCCGGGCCGAGCGGGCCGCCGGCGAAGACAGCCTGTTGCGCGCGCAGGGGCTGATGGCCGCGGGCGATCTGCGGGGCCTTGCCGCACTCCACGAGGACGACCAGCTGAACCGGCTGGTTCGCGCCGGCGACACGGAGGGCGCTCGCGCCCGCACGGTGGCGCTGTCCGATCGTGCGCAGGCCGTGCTGTCGCGGCAGGACGGGCAGGTCCGGACGCTCGCCCAGTCGGTCGAGCGGCTCGAGGCGCAGATTGCCGGCCAGTCGCAGGACCTTGCCGAGCTTCAGCAGTTCGAGCGCGAGATCGAGGCGACCCAGATGCTCTACAAGACGTTCCTCGCGCGGCTGAAGGAGGCGACGGTGCAGCGCGGCCTGCAGCAGCCGGACGCCCGGATCATGTCCCGCGCGATCCCCGGCAACCAGATTGCCCCGCGCCACCCGGTCAACCTGATCCTCGCGGCGATGCTGGGACTTCTGATCGGTGCCGCGGCAGTTCTGTCGCGCCAATTCCTGAACAAGGGCTACCGGACCGGCGACGCGCTGGAAGGCGGTACCGGGCTGCCGCTTCTGGGTCAGATCCCCAAGATGCCGTTCCGGCGGCGCGACCAGCTTCTGACCTATCTCAACGACAAGCCGGCCTCGCCCGCGGCCGAGGCGATCCGCAACCTGCGCACCTCGATCCTGCTGCAGGGGCGGACGCCGCCGCAGATCATCATGTCGACCTCCTCGCTCCCGGGCGAAGGCAAGACCACGCAGTCGATCTCGCTCGCGCACAACTTTGCCGGGCTGGGCAAGAAGGTCATCCTGATCGAGGGCGACGTGCGCCGCCGGACTTTGGACAGCTACTTCAAGGCGCGGGCCGGGAAAGAGGGGCTCGTGACCGCGATGAAGCGGCGCGGCGGCGACATCTCGGATCTCGTGGTGCGCGATCCGCGGCTGAAGGCCGACATCCTTCTGGGCGAGGAATGCCGGATCAACGCCGCCGACCTGTTCTCGTCGAGCAGCTTCAGGGACTTCCTCGAAAGCCTGCGCGACCGATACGACGTCATCATCGTGGATACGCCGCCCGTCCTGGTCGTCCCGGACGCCCGCGTCATCGGCCAGCACGTCGATGCGATCCTCTTCAATGTGGCGTGGGACCGGACGGCGCGGACACAGGTGCGCGAGGCGCTGCGCCAGCTTGAAACCGTGAACCTGAAAGTCAACGGACTGGTCCTGGGCCAGGTCGATCCCTCGGGCGCCAAGCGCTACGGCTATGGGGGCACCTACGGCTCCTACGGTCGCGGCTATTACGAGGCCTGAACGATGAGCCGCCCTCCGCTCTACGACATCCTCATCGGCCTGCCACGGCGCACCAAGTGGGGCCTCGTGCTGGCGCTTGACCTGACGCTGGTGCCGGTCGCGCTGATCCTGGCGATCGTGCTGCGCTTTGGCACGGCGGACGCCGCCGATGCGCTGCGGGCTCATTTCGGCGTGCTCGTCGCGACCTGGGGGCTTGCGGCGGCGGTCCTGCACGGCATCGGCATCCCGCGCATCCGCCTGCACCACACCGAGGCGCGCGCGCTCGCCTCGTTGGCCTTCGGAGCCGCGCTTCTGGCGATCATCGCCGCGGCGTCTGCGCATATGCTGCAGGCCCCGGCGCCGCGATCGCTGCCGCTTATCTTCGGCACGGGGTTCTTCACCCTCGCCGTCGGAGCGCGGCTCGCCATCCTCGGCGCGCTCTTTGCGACGCGAAAGATGAGCGCCGGCCAGACCCCCGTGATCCTGTACGGCGCAGGGACCGAGGGCGTGCAGATCGCCTATGCGCTGCGATCGTCCGGCAACCTGTGCCCCGTGGCCTTCGTCGACGACAACCGCGCGTTCGAGGGGCTGCGCATCGCGGGGCTGAAGGTGCACGGAGCGCGGATGCTGCCCCAATTGGTGACGCGCTTTGGCGTGCAGACCGTGATCCTGGCGCTGTCCTCGGCCTCGGACGAGCGGCGCAACTGGATCGCCGCCGAGATCCGGGCTCTGGGATGCGAGGTGCAGACCCTGCCGTCCTTCGCCGAACTCATCGAGCGTGGCAGCGTCGAGCGTGCCCTGCGTCCCGTGCGCCCCGACGACCTGCTCTGCCGCGACAAGGTCGACCTCGAGGTGCCGGCGGTGGCCCGCACCTATGCCGGGCGGACGGTGATGGTCACCGGCGCCGGCGGCTCCATCGGGTCCGAGCTTTGCCGCCAACTGGTCGACTGCCATCCCGCGCGCATCGTCCTGTTTGAGCACAGCGAATTCGCGCTCTACGAGATCGACGCCGAACTGCGCGCGATGCTGGGCGAGGGCAGCGGGATCGAAGTCCGCGCGCGCTTGGGCTCGGTCACGAACGAGCGCCGCGTGCGCCAGGTGATCGAGAGCGACGGCGTCGACTTCATCCTCCACGCGGCCGCCTACAAGCACGTCCCGATGGTCGAGGACAACGAGCTGGAAGGCGCCGGCAACAACGTCATCGGCACCCGTATCGTCGCCCGCGCCGCCATCGAGGCGGGGGTGGAGCGGTTCATCCTGGTGTCGACCGACAAGGCCGTGCGACCCACCAACGTCATGGGCGCATCCAAGCGCCTGGCCGAGATGGTGGTGCAGGACCTGCAGCGTCGCAGCCAGCGCACGACGCTGGCCATGGTCCGCTTCGGCAACGTGCTGGGTTCGTCCGGGTCGGTGCTGCCGCTGTTCCAGAAGCAGATCGCGCGCGGCGGCCCGCTTACCGTGACCCACCCCGAGGTCACGCGGTACTTCATGACGATCCCCGAGGCGGCGCGGCTGGTGCTGCTGGCCGGGGCGTTCGCGAAAGGCGGCGACGTCTTCGTCCTCGATATGGGCGAGCCGGTACGGATCATGGAGCTTGCCCGTCGGATGATCGAACTGTCCGGCGCCCGCGTCCGGACCGAGAGCGACCTCGACGGGATCGCGATCCACGTGACGGGGCTGCGGCCCGGAGAGAAGCTGTACGAAGAGCTTTTGATCAACGGCGATGCACTGGCCGCCACTCCGCACGACAAGATCCTGCGCGCCAAGGAAGAGCACCTGTCCGAACTCGAGACCCAGGCGATGCTGCGCGACGTGCAGGCGGCGATCGATGCCGGCGATGCGCTGCGCCTGCGCGGATGCATCCAACGATACGTCAGCGGCTACCACATCCCTGCCGCAGACTCCCTATGACCATCGAGATGGAGAACCAGACGATGATGGCAACACCTTTCGGGACGCAGAACGCTCCCACCCAGCGGATCGAACGCGTGCTCATCACGGGCGGCACCGGTTCGTTCGGGAAGACGATGCTGAAGGGCCTGCTGGCAGAAGGCGTGCCGCAGATCCGTATCCTCAGCCGGGATGAGGAAAAGCAGGACGCGCTGCGCACCGAGCTCCGCGACGACCGGGTGCGATACTACATCGGCGACATCCGCGACCCGGACTCGGTCGAGCGGGCGATGGCGGGCGTCGACTCGGTGTTCCATGCCGCGGCGCTCAAGCAGGTGCCGTCCTGCGAGTTCTTTCCCCACGAGGCGGTGCGCACCAACGTGCTCGGGTCCGAGAACGTGATCCGCGCGGCGATCCGCGCCGGAGTGCGCTCGCTCGTGTGCCTGTCGACCGACAAGGCGGTGTTCCCGGTCAACGCCATGGGCCTGTCGAAGGCGCTGATGGAAAAGACCGCGCTGGCCGCCGCGCGCAGCCTTGGCGACACGTCCGACACGACGATCTCGTGCGTGCGCTACGGCAACGTGATGTATTCGCGCGGCTCGGCCATCCCGCTTTTCGTGCGCCAGATCCGCGAGGGCCGGCCGATTACGGTGACCGAGCCCACCATGACGCGCTTCCTGATGCCGCTGCGCGACAGCGTGGCGCTGGTCCGGCACGCCTTCACCCATGCCAACCAGGGCGATCTCTTCATCAAGAAGGCGCCGGCATCGACCATCGCCGACCTTGTCGAGGCACTGAAGCAGCTCTTCGATGCGCCCCGCCACCCGGTCGAGACCATCGGCTGGCGCCATGCCGAGAAGCTCTACGAGACGCTGGCCAGCGCCGAAGAGCTCGCCCGGGCCGAGGACATGGGTGCCTATTGGCGGATCATGCCCGACACAAGGGACCTGAACTACAAGCCGTTCTTCAGCGAGGGCGATCCGCGCACCGCAAAGATCGACGACTACCACTCGCACAACACCGAGCGGCTGGACGTGGCCGGCGTGAAGCGGCTGCTTCTGAGCCTCCCCGAGATCCAGGACGCCCTGAGTGAAACCGGCAGGCCTTTCGCCGCCACCGCCTGACCAAGGCAAGACAGAAAAAGGGAACCAGAATGGCCCAAGTCGTGAACCAGAAGTCCATCGCCCTGCGCGTGAAGGGCGCCATCGGCCACCGCGCCTGGCGTGTGGCCACCCGCCCCGTAGCCTGGAGCCTTCAACGGATGCCACGCCCCGTGCTCTACCGGGCGGGCCTGTGGCTGCGCCGGGGCAGCTGGCCCTATTCCGCAGTGCGCGAGGGCGACGTGGTGGTGCAGATCGGCGCGCCCAGCGACCTGTTGCGCGTCGGCCGGTCGCGCGCTGCATACTTCGCGATGCTGGTGGGTCCGACCGGGCGCCTCTACATCTTCGAACCCGAGCCGAACAGCGCGGCCGCCATGGCCGAGCACCTGCGTCACGCGGGGCTGGCCGACCGGGTAAGTGTGATTGCCAAGGGCTGCTGGTCCGAGAAGCGCACCCTGCGGTTCTGGTCGAACCCCGCCCATCCCGCCTCGAACCTGCTCGAAGACGTCTCCGAATGGACCGAGCCCGAGCTGCGTGCCCGGGGCTACCGTCCGTCGGACGTGCCGGTCACGACGGTGGACGAGGTGCTTGCGAAAGAGCACGCGGTACGCCTCGTCAGTGTCACCACGAACGGGTCCGAGGAGGAAATCCTCGCCGGCGCCACGCAGACCCTGGCGCGCACCGACTACCTGGCGCTGGCGGACACCGGGCCGGGCATCCGCGCCATGTCCGAGCGGTTCGGCTTCCGCAACGTGGCGATGGACGACCGCGGCTTCACGGCGATCCGGGCAGAGGCGTGATGCGCATCGTCGTCACCGGCGCCGGCGGCCTGATCGGTCGCCACGCGCGCGCGCGCCTGCACGCGGCGAACTGCGCTGCCGCGCATCGTGGCGCGCCCGAGCGGTGGCAGATCGTGGCGCTCGACCATGCAGCGTTCCAGGACGACGCGCGGCTTGAGGCCGCGCTACGCGGCGCCGATGCGGTGCTGCATTTCGCGGGCGTGAACCGCGCGCCCGAAGGCGAGGTCGAGGCGGCGAACCCGGCCATCGCCCAGCGCCTCGTCGCCGCCTGCCGCGCAACCGGCAGCGACCCCCATGTCGTGCACGCGAACTCGACCCATTCCGGGCGCGACACCGCCTATGGCCGGTCCAAGGCGCGTGCGGCCGAGGTAATCGCGAACGGCGTCACCCGCATGACCGACCTGATCCTGCCCCACATCTTCGGCGAGGGCGCCCGGCCTTTCTACAACAACGTCACCGCGACGCTGATCCACCAGATCCTTGACGGAACCGAGCCGGAGGTGAACCGGGAGGGGCAGGTCGCCCTTCTGCACGCCGGTGCGGCCGTCGATATGGCGATCGCCGCCGTGGCCGACAGGCTGACGGGGCGGATTGCGCCCGAAGGACGGTCGATGTCGGTGGGGGTCCTCTACCGGCGGCTGCGGATGTTCCACGACTCCTACGGTACGAACGTCATCCCCGACCTGTCGGACCCATTCGACCTGCAGCTCTTCAACACATACCGGGCCGCGATCGCGCCCGCCGTGCGGCCGCTGACCTGCAACACCGACCCGCGCGGCACGCTGTTCGAGGCGGTGAAGGGCGGCGGCGGGGGGCAGACCTTCCTCTCCACCACGAAGCCTGGCGTCACACGCGGCGATCATTTCCACCTCGACAAGGTCGAGCGCTTCCTTGTGCTTCAGGGCGAAGCGGTCATCCGCCTGCGCCACGTGCTGTCCAACGAGGTGCAGGAGTTCCACGTGTCCGGCACCGAGCCGGCGGCGGTCGACATGCCGACGCTGACCACCCACTCGATCGAAAACACCGGCGGGGGCGAACTGCTCACGCTGTTCTGGAGCCACGCGCTCTTCGATCCCGCCGCCCCCGACACCTATGCCGATAGGGTTCTGCCGTGAACAAACTGAAGGTCGCCACCATCCTCGGGACCCGTCCCGAGATCATCCGACTGTCGCGCGTCATGGCGCGGCTCGACGCGCTGACGGACCACACCGTGATCCACACCGGCCAGAATTGGGACCGCGCGCTGAACGAAGTCTTCTTCGAGGATCTGGGCGTTCGCCCGCCCGACCATTTCCTGGGCGCCGGAGGCGGCACGCTGGGCGAGACGCTGGCCGGCATCCTCACCGGGACCGAGCGTGTCCTGACCGAACTTCGCCCCGACGCGGTGCTGATCCTCGGCGACACGAATTCGGCGATCTCGGCCGTCATGGCGCGGCGGCTGAAGATCCCGGTCTACCACATGGAGGCCGGCAACCGCTCTTTCGATCTCAACGTCCCCGAAGAGATCAACCGCCGCCTGGTGGACCACGTCGCCGACTTCAACCTCGTCTATACCGAGCACGCGCGCCGTCACCTTCTGGCCGAGGGCCTGCCGCATCGGCGCATCGCCCTGACCGGCAGCCCGATGCGCGAGGTGCTCGAGCATTACCGCGACCGGATCGAGGCGTCGGACGTGCTGGCGCGGCTGGAGCTGGAGCGTCGCGGCTACTTCGTCGTGTCGCTTCACCGGGAAGAGAACGTCGACAGCCCCGCCCGGCTCTCGTCGCTGGTGGCGGCGCTGAACGCGCTGGCTGCGCGGCATGACAAGCCGGTGATCGTGTCGACCCACCCGCGCACGCGCAAGCGGCTGGACGCGTTGGGGGCCGAGTTCGATCGCCGTGTGACCTGGGCCTCGCCGTTCGGATTCCACGACTATAACCACCTGCAGATGCACGCCTTCTGCGCGATCTCGGACTCGGGCACCATCGCCGAGGAATCCTCGATTCTCGGGTTTCCGGCGATCACCCCGCGCGATGCGATCGAGCGCCCCGAGGCGCTGGACACGGGCAGCATTCTGGTGACCGGCGTGGATGGTGACGCCATCGTCGCAGGAGTCGAAGCCATGACCCGAGGCTTTGCCGCGCGCGAGGCCGCCGGCCTGCCGCATCCGGTGCCGGCCGATTACTGCATCGCCAACACCTCCGAGCGGGTGGTGAACCTGATCCTCGGCACGGCGCGCCTATCGAACGCCTGGGACGGGATCCGGCGCCATGACTGAACCGGCACCCGTCATCCTGATCGGAGCCGCGCGGTCGGGCACGAAGATCCTGCGCGACCTGCTGGCCGCCTCGTCCGGCGTGAAAGCCGTGCCATACGACATCAACTATGTCTGGCGCTACGGCGCCGAGGGCCACGACATGCTCGACCCCGAGGCCCTTACCTGGCGACGGGTCCGGTTCATCCGCGAGACGATTCCGCGTCTCGCCGGCGCGCGACCCAGCGACATCGTGGTCGAAAAGACCGTCTCGAACACCTTGCGCGTGCCGTTCGTGAACCGCGTCTTCCCCGCGGCGCGCTACGTTCACCTGATCCGCGATGGCCGCGACGTGGCCGAAAGCGCGATGCGCCAGTGGCAGGCGCCGCCCGACTGGCGGGCGCTGGCACGCAAGCTGCGCGGGATGCCGCTGGCCAATGCCGGCTACGTCGCCTGGTTCGGCGGCAACATGCTGCGCGGAGCTGTCGCGGGCCGCGGCGGCGGCGGCGTCTGGGGCCCCCGGTATCCGGGCGTGGAACAGGCCGTGGCCGAGGGTCTTGCGACCGCCTGCGCCCGACAGTGGGTGGCGTCGGTCGAGCGGGCGCGCGCGGATCTGGCCGCGCTGCCTGGAGATCGCGTGTTCGAGATTCGCTACGAGGACATGGTGGCCGACCCCGATCGCGTCGGCGATCTCGCCCGGGCGCTCGACCTGCCCGACCCGGGTGCGGTGGCTGCCGCAGCCCTTGCCCGGCTTCGTCCCACACCGCCCGGCGCCTGGCGCGAACTGCCTCCCACGGATCGGTCGGTGTTCGACGCGATTCTTTCCCCCTCTCTCTCGCGGCTCGGATACGCATCATGACCCCCGTTCCCTTTTTCCGTCCCAGCATCGGCGAGGCCGAAATCGCCGCCGTCACCGGGGTCCTGCGCTCGGGCTGGCTGACCACCGCCGGCGAGGCCCGCGCCTTCGAGGCCGAGTTCGCCGAAGCCTTGGGCGGCCGGGTCGAGGCGCTGGCTGTCACCTCTGCCACCGCGGCGCTGCACCTGGGCCTTGAAGCGCTGGGGGTCGGTCCGGGCGATGAGGTCATCCTGCCCACGCTGACCTTCACCGCCACGGCCGAAGTGGTGCGCTACATGGGCGCGACGCCGGTTCTCGTGGACATCGAGCCCGACACGCTTTGCATGTCCACCGCCGCGGTCGAGGCCGCCGTCACGCCCCGAACGCGGACGATCATGCCGGTCCACTTCGCCGGCCGGTCCTGCGACATGACGGGCCTGCGGCACGTGGCCGACCGGCACGGGCTGACAATCCTTGACGATGCGGCGCACGCCCTGCCGACCCGCCACAAGGACCAGCCGATCGGCGGCGCCCATACCGGCGCAGACGTGACGGCGTTCAGCTTCTACGCCAACAAGACGATGACCACGGGCGAGGGCGGCATGCTTGTCACCGCCCGCCCCGAGATCGCCGCCCGCGCCCGCACGATGCGACTGCACGGTATCGACCGCGACGTGTTCGACCGCTTTACCTCGGTCCGCGCGGGATGGAGCTATGACGTCGTCGCCCCAGGCTTCAAGTACAACATGACGGACATCGCGGCGGCCATGGGGCGGGTCCAGCTGTCCCGGACCCACGCGTTCCACGCTGCCCGGAGCCGGATCGCGGCGAACTATGACGCGGCCTTCGCCGATCTTCCCCTGACGCTGCCGCCCAAGGCGGCGGCGGGCGACACCCACGCCTGGCACCTTTACGTGGTCGAGCTGAACGACGGCGCGCCGATGGATCGCGACACGTTCCTCGAGCGGACCAAGGAGGCAGGGATCGGCACCTCGGTCCATTACCGACCGCTGCACCAGATGAGCTACTGGCGAGAGGCCGCTCCGGCCGGTCTTTTCCCCGCTGCGGACGCCTACTTCGAACGCTGCGCAACGCTGCCGCTTTTCATGGACATGCGCCCCGAGGAAGAAGCCCGTGTCATCGACGTGGTTCGGGGGCTCTTGGGATGAGGCGCCGGTTCGACATTGCCACGGCGCTCACGATCCTGCTGCTGACCGCGCCCTTCTTGGCCATCGTCGCCGTGGGCATTCGACTGAGTTCGCCCGGGCCGGTGTTCCACCGCGCGCGTCGGGTCGGAAAGGACGGCATGATCTTCCAGATGCTGAAGTTCCGCTCGATGCATGTCGGGCGTCCGGGTGCCGTCATAACCGCCGAACGCGACCCGCGCGTCTTTGCGTTCGGCCGCTTCATTCGGGCCGCGAAGCTCGACGAGCTGCCGCAGATGCTGAACGTCCTGCGCGGGGACATGGCCATCGTCGGCCCCCGCCCCGAGGATCCGGCGATCGTGAAACGCGCCTATCGGGGCTGGATGCGCGAAACGCTTGCGGTGCGGCCGGGCGTCACGGGCCCAGGCTCGATCTTCTACTACGGGTGGGGCGAGGCGCTGATCGATCCCGCCGATCCCGAGGCAAGCTACATCGCCCGGCTTTTGCCTGCCAAACTCGCGCTCGAACGGGCGTACATGGACCGCGCGACGTGGCAAAGCGACGTCGCGACCGTATTGCGCACCGGATTAGCGATCCTAGGCGTGGCGACGGGACGCCCTGTCTCACCCGACCCACGCGATATGGAGGCCGCCGCGAAATGGACGACCGTGACCCTGCGCGTGAGAGGCCAAGCCGCGTGAAGATCCTGCTGACGCACCGCTACTTCTGGCCCGATACGCCCCCCTACGCGTCGATCCTGCATTCCATCGGAGCGCGCCTCGCGGAGGCGGGGCATGACGTCGAGGTCTTCTCGACCATGCCCTCGTACCGTGACGCCGCGCACGCACCGCGTCGGGAACGCGACGCGGGCATGGACATTACCCGCATGCGCAGTTTCGTTGAAAAGTCCGGCGGTCCGTTGAAGCGGGCGGCGAACGCGGGCCTCTATTGCTGTGGCCTCTTCGTCCACGTCCTGCGGACAAAACCGCAGGTCGTCATGGCGTCGACCTTTCCGCCGGTTATCGCGGCATGGACAGCGAGCTTGGCCGCCCGATTGGTCGGCGCCCGGTTCGTCTACCACATGCAGGACGTCCATCCCGAGGTCTCGTTCTATAGCGGCGGTGCCCTTGGCAGGTGGCCGTTCCTTCAGGTGCTGCGCGCGATGGACAACGCCAGCCTGAGACGTGCGTCTGCCATCGTCGTGCTTTCGCAGGATATGGCAGGGACGTTGGCCCTGCGGGGTCTGGGCGATCTTCCGGTCCACGTGATCAACAACTTCGCGCTCGAGACACACGACCAGGTCGGTGCCGTTCCGGAAGATCTGAAAAAGGCGCCGGGGCGCCGCCGCGCGATCTTTGCCGGCAATCTCGGTCGCTTTCAGAACTTGCCTCTTCTGGCAGAAGGCATCGCGCGCTGCTTCGAGGCCCGCCCCGACCTGGAACTCATGTTTCTTGGAGACGGCGCGGCCGAGCCCGAGCTGCGGCGGCTTTGGGGCGATCATCCGCAGGTCCGCTTTGCACCGTTCCTTCCTTATGCTGCGGCGCGCGAATTGATTGCCGACGCGGATATCGGCCTGGTCTCGCTGAACCGGGACATCTACCGCGTGTCCTATCCATCGAAGCTTGCCACTTATCTGGGCTTGGGCGTACCCGTGCTGGTCTTGGTGGAACCCGATAGCGATCTGGCTAATTCGGTCGCATCGGAGGGGCTTGGCGCCATTCCGACAGCACCGACGCCCGAGGCCATTAGTGTCGCGCTCGACCGGCTCTTGTCGCAGGACACCCACGCGACGGCGATTGCGGAGTGGCAGCAAGCAAACGGGCGCAAGAGCCTGCTGGATCGGTGGCGCAGTCTAATGAGCGGGTTGGGCGCCTAACGGCACCCGCCCGCGCAGGATGTAGGCGAGCATCATCAGGGCGGCCAAGCTTTCCGAAAGGATGAGGCTAGTCGCCAGCGCATCCCGGCCCATGCCTGCCGCCATCAACGCCATCAACGCGACGAGCTTGATTACCAGCTTTCCGGCTGCGATCCCCAGGATCACGCGGTGACCTCCGAGCACCAGCACGAACTGCATGAGAATCAACGCCGCCACGACCGGCATGAGCCCAAGGGCGTGAAGCCGGAAGAAGCCGACCGTCTCGGCGACAGCCTCGGCGCCGAACGTGCCATACCCGAAAACCGCGCTCACCAGAGGCGTCGCGCCAGCGGCAAGGACAAGCCCCACCGCGAGCGTCCCGATGAGACCGATCGCAACCCGGTACAGCATCACGGGGGGAACGCCGCGTCCCGCCCGCAGCGCGTTCGTCACATGAGGAGCGACGAATAGGCTGGCTGTCGTCCCGAACAAAGCCGCACACGCCATCAATAGGCCGTAGGAGAACTCCAACGCAGCTACGGCCCCTTGATCGAAGCTGCTTGCAACCGCCCGGTCGATCAGGCGCCCCCCGGAGAGAAGGATCTGGGACAGGAGAACGCTGACGACCGCCGCCGCGAACCCCGCATCCAGACCGGACCCGCCACTGACCTCGCTCTGGATCATGCGGACACCGCGAAGACGAACGGCCACTACATGAACGAGAAGCGTCACGCAGCCCGCTCCGACGGCTCCGAGTGCGAGTGACCACAGCGGACCAGCGCCGATAAGCAGCGCGAGAAGAAGGGCGGCGACGAACCCGGTGGACCGCATCAGCTGCAGGGCCGCACCCGGCCAAACCGCTCCTCCTGCGCTCATCAGACCGCGCAGAGGTAGCGACAGGATGACGGCTAGCGACGAAATCCAGCAGATGCGTCCGATGAGAACAAGATCGGCGCGTGCCTCTCCGACGAAGCCCGGGGCCAGAAGTCGAGCCTGCAACGGCATCGTCAGAACGCCCGCCACTACCACGCCAACCCCGGCCACGAGCATCGTACGCTTGAGCGACGTGTAGCGCTGTGCGTCGACTCCACGAGGCCCTGCTACGAGACGAGGGACCATCAGCGACACGAGCGACACGGCCGCACTGTCGGCAAGCACGCTGGGAAGACCGAAGGCGATCCGGAAGATCTCGAGCTCGATCGATGTACCGAAGAGGCCCGCGGCTACGATCTCGCGACTGAAGCCGGCTATCAAGCCAAGGAAGCTCAGGATCAGGACGGTGGCTGCCTGGCGTTTCATTGTATGATTCGCCGCGTGGCCGTGCCGTTGTCGATACGTCCCCCGACAAGCGCGTACCCGGCGAGACCGGTGCCCAACAACGCGAGGTCCAGAACGATACGATTGATCGACGACGAAAAATCAGAGTTCAGGGTCAGAAAGTAGAGTTTGGAGAGCACGACCACGAGGACGAGCTGCATGATCGGGTTTCCCGTGGCACGTCCACAGCGCTCGAACCAGATGACGATGGCCGTCAGCGCAGCCGTGACCGGCACAATCGAAATTGGGCCGCCGTAGATGATCATCTCGCCGAGCACCGAGGGCGGGACGCCGCTCGCGACGCCGAAAACCTGCTCACCCAGGAAGTGGTGAGTCGCATAATCCGGACGGATCCCGTTCGAGCCAGCAACAAGGATGCCGAGGCTGTCGAAACGATAAAGTGGGTCCGACACGAAGTATTCGATCAGGGCCGCGATCTTTTCGAGATCAAAGAAATAACGGCGGTAGATCATGTCGGACCAGTACATCGCTTGCGCCGTATCGAGCGCCCGCGCGCTGAGGATCGCGATATTCAGCGCCACGAAGCTGCCTGCGAGAATCAGGTAATGTCGCGGCTTCATGATACCGGCGATCTGGAACACCAAAGCGATCTCGAGCGCGAGGACGAGGATCCCGGAACGCTGGCTGGAGACGACATAGACCAGCACCGATAGAGCCCCCAGAAAGAGCACGTGGCGGTTGTACCGTCCGTCACGTACGGTGAGGGTCGCCAGAAGGGCCAGGTAAAGCCCCGCCTTCACGACCTGCGCGATCTTCTGCAGAGCCCATGCAACCGTTCGATCTCCGTCGAGGATGAGCTCGCGCTTGGCGAAAAGGTTGTCGAAAGAGACCTGGGCAGCGATCCAATATGCACAAAAGGACAAGCCGAAGATCGGGACGAACAGCCAGATCCCGATGCTCGCCGCCTGATCGGGATCCAGCGGCCGGTTCATCGTGACCCTGGCCGGCCCCTCGGGCAAGACAATGACAGCAGTGAAATAGCAGACGAGAATCGTGGCCATAAAGGCCGTGATGCAGACCACCGCCGCGTTCGCCGTGTTCTGCGAAAGTACCGCTGTTCCCGGTAGGAACACGTCGTCGCCGGTCAGCAGGTAGGCCCCGAATTTTGGCAGGATATAGACGAGGAAGACTGCGGCGGAGAGCCAGAAAAAGCTAATGCCGACGCGCCCGTGCAGCAGCGTGTATGCGCCGAAGGCACAGAGGTAGAGTACCACCAGCGTGATAACGGATCCATCGAACATCGGGCCTGCTCTGCAAGGTCTCGTCCCGCGTATCGCTGCGATCCCTTAAGGAAGCGTTGAGAACTCACTCTCGCTGCATTCGATGAAAATCGATTGCATCCCCGGATGCACTCCTGAACCGTTCGTAAATGTTTCCTCGAATAACTGGCCGCGACGCATCCCGGAGCGACCAATGCTTTACAGGACCAGGACAAACGCTGCCGTGATGTCGGCGGGCGACATACTGAGCGGCGGGGACGGCAACGACACCCTCGTCGGCAGCAGTGGTCCCGACCTTCTGCAGGGCGATGCCGGGGACGATGCGCTCGTCGGAGGGGACGGGCTGGACACGCTGAACGGTGGAATCGGGAACGACCTGCTCCTCGGCGGGGCCGGCGCCGATACGCTCGACGGCGGAGCCGACAGGGATACGGTCTCTTACGCCGACCATTCCGCGAGGGTGATCATCGACCTGGCCGCTGGCGTCGAACGAACGACGGGCGATACGCTGATCTCGATCGAAGATGTCCGCGGAACCGATCTTGGCGATGAGATCTACGCCGACGACGGGCAAAATCATCTCTACGGCGCCGGCGGCAACGATACGATCATGGGGCGCGGCGGCAACGATGTGCTCGTCGGCGGCACCGGCAATGATTCGCTGTTCGGACAGGATGGAGCGGACACGCTGGAAGGCCAGGACGGCGATGACGTCCTGTCGGGCGGAAACGGCGTCGACTGGCTGACGGGGGCCGGCGGCAACGACCTCATCTTCGGCGGGGCGGACGACGACGCCGCTCTTCTCGGCGGCGATGGGGACGACACGCTGTCCGGCGGCGGCGGAAACGACGCGCTCATCAGTGGCGGAAACGGCTTCGACTTTCTTTACGGTGGAGCCGGTCACGACACGTTGCACGGCGGCACGAATAACGACACGTTGTGCGGCGGTAACGGCAACGATTTCCTCGATGGCGACGTCTGGAGCGACGAGTTGTTCGGCGCCGCAGGGTCCGACACGCTGTACGGTGGCCTCGGCAATGACGTACTCGCCGGCGGCACAGAAAACGACCTGCTCTCCGACGGAGACGGGAACGACACGGTGACAGGGGCGAGCGGTGACGATCGCTTCGTGGTGGGAGCGGGGAACGATCTCTTGTCAGGCGGAGCCGGCGCGGATTCGTTCGAGTTCATGGCCGGCCTCGGTGCGGACACCGTCACCGGCTTCGATACCGCATATGATACCCTCTGCTTCGACGCCTCACTCTTCGCCGGGTCAGAGACAGCGGCCTCGGTCGTGAGTAGCTACGCCACGCGGCTGTCACCCGGTATGGTCGAATTCAATTTCGATGATGGGGAATACCTGCTGCTTTCGAATGGCGGCGGGATCGACCTTGGCCATCTCGAAAACGCAATCATTCTGATCTGAGCCGCACCCAACGCTGCCCATCGGCGCTGTCTCACCTGCCATCCCGGGACTTCAGGAGACCAGGCGGCCAAACCTGTCGATGGCTGTCTCTATGCGCTCAAGACTGTTGGCATAGGACACACGGATAAAGCCTTCACCCGCCCGTCCGAAACTGGTGCCGGCAACCGTGGCGACCCCCGCTTCGATGAGAAGGCGATCCTGGACCGTTCGCGCATCTACCCCGGTGCCGGTTATGTTCGGGAATGCATAGAAAGCCCCCCCGGCATCTGCGCATCTGACCCCGGATAACCCGTTCAGTCCCGAGACGACAACCTGCCGGCGCCGGTCGAACTCGGCCACCATCTCGGCTACCGGCTCCTGCGGCCCCTCGAGCGCCGCAATGCCGGCGTACTGAGCCGCCGCGTTGACGCACGAGTGGTCGTTTATGCACAGGCGGGTGATCGGCTCCACAAGGCGCTCGGGCCAGACGGCGTAGCCCAGCCGCCAACCGGTCATGGCGTAGGTCTTGGACCAGCCGTCGAGGACGATTAGGCGGTCCCGGATCTCGGGGTAGTTCAGCAGAGAGACGTGCCTGCGCCCGCCGTAGAGCATCTGCGAGTAGATCTCGTCGGACAGGATCGCCACGTCCGGGTGATCGGCGAGGCCGGCGACCAGCTTGTCGACCTCTTCCTTCGGGGTAACCGCGCCAGTGGGATTGGCAGGCGAGTTGATGATGATCAGGCGCGTACGGTCGGTGATCTTCGACAGCACGGCCTCGGCCTGGAACGCAAAACCGTTCTCTTCCCGCAACTCGATCGGCACCGGCGTAGCGCCCGAAAAGGCGATGACGGATTGGTAGATCGGGAAGCCCGGGTCGGGGAACATGATCTCGGCACCCGGTTCGCCGAATGCGAGCGCGGCGTAGAACATCGTGGGCTTGCCGCCCGGCTGCACGATGATGCGGTCGGGATGCACCTCGGCGCCGTGACGCCGGTGCAGGTCGGCGGCCACGGCCTCGCGCAGCGCGGGCAGGCCATTGGCCGGCGTATAACCGTGGGCGCCGTCGCGCAGCGCCTTCACGGCGGCCTCGACGATATGCTCAGGAGTCGGGAAGTCCGGCTGGCCGATGCCGAGATTGATGATGTCGCGCCCCTCGGCCGCGAGCTTCGAGGCCCGGGCCAGGACCTCGAAGGCGCTTTCAGTGCCAAGTCGCGAGAGGGCGGCGGACAGTTTCACGGCATGACCTCCCGCGACGTTCTCGTTACTTCGGTGTCGAGCTGACGCCGACCTGCGCCGCACGCAGAAGGCGGTCGTGGAGCATGAAGCCCACAGTCATCACCTGGATGATGTCGCCCCGCTGCGTGTCCGGGACGGGCGCCTCGAACATCGCCTCGTGCATCTTGGGATCGAAACGATCGCCGACCTGTGGCTCTACAATGGTCACGCCGTGCTTGGCAAAGACGTTCTGAAGCTCGCGCAGGGTCAGCTCCACGCCTTCGATCAGCGCGGCGTTCGTCTCGCGGTTCTCTTCGGGGATGGCCTGAACCGCACGCTGCAGGTTGTCGTAAACCGGCAGCATGTCGCGGGCCATCTTGGAGCCGCCGTAGTTCTCGGCCTCGCGCCGCTCGCGGTCGGCTCGCTTGCGGGCGTTTTCCGCATCGGCGAGGGCGCGCACGAAGCGATCCTTCAGCTCGGCGTTCTCGGCCCGCAGTTCTTCGACTTCGGCGGCGATGCCGTCGGTCTCTTCGACCACGGGGGGCTCTTCGCCGGCGAGGGCGTCAAGGTCCATCGGCTCGTCCGAGCTGCTCCTGCGCGCAGCCTTGCGCTTGACTTTGTCCGCCTCGGAGGGACCGTCGGTGCCTTCGGTCTCGCGCTTGAGCATCTCGTCGATGGCGGCCTGGATATCCCGTTCGTTGTCGTCAGCCATGCGCTTTTCTTCTGCCTCTCAGCTTCGGCCCGACAGCAGCTTTCCCACCACCTGGGCCGTGTAATCCACGATGGGCACGATTCGCCCGTAGTTCAGGCGGGTGGGTCCGATGACTCCGACCGCGCCGATGATCTTTCGATCCGCGTTCATATAAGGAGAGACGACGAGAGATGAACCCGAAAGTGAGAAGAGTTTGTTCTCGGACCCGATGAAGATCCTCACGCCCTGGCCTTCGTCGGTAAGTTCGAGGAACTCGGCGATATCGCGCTTGCGCTCGAGGTCGTCGAAGAGCTGCCGTGCGCGCTCAAGGTCCGCCTCGCTTTCGCCCAGCAGATTTGCGCGGCCGCGGACGATCAGCCGCTCGTAGGGCTCGCCCTCGTGTTCCCAGACGGCAAGGCCGGTATCCACCATGGCCTGCGCGAGGGTGTCGAGCTCGCGCCTGTGGCGGTCGATCTCGGCCGTCACGGTGATCCTAAGCTCTCCCAGTGTGCGGCCCTCGGCCATCGCGTTGAGGAAGTTTGCCGCCTCGCGCATGGACGACGGTGTCTGGCCCGGGGGCGGGGCGAAGACGCGGTTTTCCACATGACCGTCGGCGAAGACCAGCACGACCAGCGCGCGGTCGGCGGCGAGCGAGACGAAATCGATGTGGCGGATCGGTGCCTCGTGCTTGGGCGCAAGGACCAGGGACGCTCCGGCGGTCGCCCCCGACAGGGCCGCCCCGACGCGATCCAGGATCGTGCCGGTGTCACGCTCGTTCGAGCCAAGGGTCTGGTCGATCTTCTGGCGATCATCCTCGCCCAGTTCGCCAACCTCGAGCAGACCGTCGACGAACATCCTCAGGCCCAGCTGCGTCGGCACCCGCCCGGCACTGACATGCGGCGCGTTCAGCAATCCCAGGAACTCGAGGTCCGACATGACGTTGCGGATCGTCGCGGCCGAGACCTTCTCGCTCATGCTGCGGGTCAGGGTGCGCGAGCCGACCGGATCGCCGGTTTCGAGATAGCTTTCGACCACGCGGCGGAAAACTTCCCGTGTTCGGTCGTTCATTTCGGCCGTTAGGCCATGTCTATCCAGGTTTTGCGTCATCTCGGCCATGGGTGCGGGGGTTGCGCGGGCATACGGTCGAGGAATATCTGGGCAACAAATCTTTAGGAGTGAATTCATGCGTCCGTCCGGCAGAGACTTAAGCGAAATGCGTCCGATTTCAATCGAAACGGGCGTCACGCGCCACGCCGAGGGGTCATGCATGATCCGCTGCGGTGACACCCACGTGCTGTGCACGGCAACGCTGGAAGAACGGGTGCCACCCTTCCTGAAAGGCTCCGGGCAGGGTTGGGTCACGGCCGAATACGGCATGTTGCCCCGCGCGACCCACACGCGCGGCCGGCGCGAAGCGAAGAACGGCCAGTCGGGGCGCACGCAGGAGATCCAGCGCCTGATCGGGCGGTCCCTGCGGGCCGCGGTGGACCGGAACGCGCTTGGCGAGCGGCAGATTACCGTCGATTGCGATGTGATCCAAGCCGATGGCGGGACGCGCTGCGCCGCCATCACCGGCGGGTGGGTTGCGCTGAAGCTCGCCATCAACAAACTGATCAAAGCCGGCAGCATCGTGACGGACCCGATCACGGAACACGTCGCGGCGGTGTCCTGCGGCCTCTACGCGGGGCAGGTGGTGCTGGACCTGGACTATCCCGAGGATAGCGAGGCGGGCGTCGACGGAAACTTCATCCTGACAGGCACCAAACGGCTGATCGAGGTGCAGATGTCGGGCGAAAGCACGACCTTTTCGCGCCAGCAGATGGACGGCCTGCTCGACCTTGCCGAAAAGGGTGTCGACGAGCTTGTTGCAGCTCAGAAAGCGGCGCTGGCATGAGCCGCCGGATCGAAGGCGACCGGCTGATCGTCGCCACGCACAACGCCGGGAAGCTGGCCGAGATCCGCGATCTGCTGTCGCCCTACGGGCTCGAGATCACGTCGAACGCGGACCACGGGCTGCCCGAGCCGATCGAGGACGGCGACACCTTCGTCGAGAACGCGCGCATCAAGGCGCATGCTGCCGCGAAGGCCACAGGGATGCCTGCGCTGGCGGATGATTCCGGGATCGAAATCGACGCGCTGAACGGCGCGCCGGGCGTGCACACGGCAGACTGGGCCGAAACTCCGCGCGGGCGTGACTTTGTGATGGCAATGAAGCGCGTCCACAACGCACTGGTCGAGACAGGAGCCGAGGAACCTTGGCGGGCGCGGTTCTGCTGTACGCTCGTCCTGGCCTGGCCTGATGGCGAGGACATGGTCTTTCCGGGCAAGATGGAGGGCCGGATCGTCTGGCCGATGCGCGGCGAGCAGGGCCACGGCTATGACCCGATCTTCCTGCCCGAAGGCTATGAGCAGACCTTCGGCGAGATGGATCGCTGGGAAAAGAACCGCATCTCGCACCGCGCGGACGCTTTTGCCAAGCTGATTGCGGGGGCCTTTGAATAGGGTCGGGCTGTATATCCACTGGCCCTTTTGCCAGGCGAAGTGCCCGTATTGCGACTTCAACTCGCATGTCGTTTCGCGGATCGACCAGGCCCGCTGGCGTGCGGCGTTCGCCACCGAGATTTCGCGCTATAAGGAAGAGCGTCCCGACATCGAGATCGGGTCCATTTTCTTCGGAGGTGGGACACCCAGCTTGATGGAGGTCGAGACTGTCGCGTCCATCATCGATCAGGCGCAGCGTGCCTGGCGGTTTGCGAACGATGTAGAGATCACGCTCGAGGCGAACCCAACCTCCGTCGAAGCTGAGCGTTTCCGAGGGTATCATGCGGCCGGCGTCAACAGGATCTCGATCGGAGTTCAGGCGCTGAACGACCGTGACCTGCGCATGCTCGGACGGCTGCACAGCGTGGCCGAGGCCGAAGCGGCCTTCGGCACCGCGCGTGAGATATTCCCGCGCGTGAGTTTCGATTTGATCTATGCCCGCCAAGATCAATCCCTGGCGGAATGGGAGGCCGAACTTGGCCGCGCCCTCGGGCTCGCAGCGGATCATTTGTCACTATATCAGCTGACGATCGAACCCGGCACAGCATTCGGCGACCGTTTTGCCCGCGGACGACTCGCTGGCTTACCGGATGAAGACCTTTCGGCCGACATGTTCGAGCTTACGCAGGACATGACGACGGCCGCAGGACTTCCGGCTTACGAAGTTTCGAACCATGCGGCTCCGGATGCAGAGTCCCGCCACAACATGATCTATTGGACGGGCGGCGACTACTTGGGGATCGGGCCGGGGGCACACGGTCGGCTTGCCACTCCGGGCGGTCGGATCGCGACCGAGGCCCTGTCGGCGCCCGGGGCATGGCTGAACGGCACGGAGACGGGCAAAGACCACGAAGCGCGCACGCCGATCTCGGCCCGCGAGATGGCGGAAGAACGCATCATGATGGGACTGCGCCTGAAGCAAGGTCTGGATATCTCCGAGATCGAAACCGAACTCGGAGATACAGGGCATCTGGAAAACCTTGGACTTTTGGTGCGCAGCGGAAGCAGGATGGCGCTGACGCCTGCGGGGCGCCCTCTGCTGAACGCAATTTTGCGAGAGCTTCTGGTCTAGCTAGCCGAGGCCCCGCGACAGCAACTGGCAAATTTCATCAAGCTGTTCCAAGGACTTATAGCTGATCGAGATCTTGCCGCTTTGATCGTCCTGCTTATGATCTATCGACACTGACAGCCCAAGCGCCCCGGACAGGTCCTGCTCGAGCGCGCGCGTATCCGCATCCTTATCGGCTTCCGGCGTACGGCGCCGGTAAACCTTTCCCTCCTTCGGCTTACGAACGAGCGCCTCCGTCTCGCGCACCGAGAGGTTCTTGGCGATGATCTTTTTGGCGAGGTCGCTGGCGTTCTCGTTCGCAACAAGGGCGCGTGCGTGCCCGGCAGTCAGCCGACCTTCTCCCAGCCAGGACAGCACGTCTTCGGGCAGGTTCAGCAGGCGGAGAGAATTGGCAATATGCGAACGGCTTTTGCCCAAGGCTTCTGCCATCTGCTCTTGCGTGTGGCCGAAACGGTCCATCAACTGGCGGTAGCCTGCTGCCTCATCCACCGGATTCAGGTCAGCGCGCTGGATGTTCTCGATGATCGCGACTTCAAGCATCTCGGTATCGTCAAACGCCCTGACGACCACCGGTAGCTCGTGCACTTTCGCCATCTGCGCGGCGCGCCACCGGCGCTCCCCCGCAACAATCTGATAATGCTCGTCTTTCTCAGGATGCGGCCGGACGATGAGCGGCTGAATGACTCCTCGGTGAGCGATCGAATTTGCCAGCTCCTCAAGCGGCTCGCCGTCAAAGGTTCGGCGCGGCTGATCGGGATTGGGCTCGATCCGGTCGATGGGAACAAGCATGTCGGGCCGCCGGGGCGCGTCCTCGGCAGCCGGTGCATCATCTGAACCTGTCGGCCCGGATTCGACCGTCTCAAGATCCGCCATCAAGGCTGACAACCCGCGCCCCAAGCCACGTCGCTTTTCCTTTTTTTCCACCATTGAACTATCCTCAGACTTGATCCCGGGCGACAAATTCATGAGCCAAAGCCTTGTAGGCCAGACTGCCCTTCGACGTAGGATCGTAATCGAGTACCGGAAGCGCGTAAGAGGGCGCCTCGCTGACGCGAACGTTGCGGGGGATGATCGTCTCGAACACAAGCTCCCCCAGCGTTTCCTTTGCATCGGCGAGCACGCCCTGGGCTAGCTTGTTGCGGCCATCAAACATGGTCAGAACGACACCCTCGATGGCGAGTTCGGGATTTGCGCTGGCGCGCACTTCCCGAATGGTCAGCATGAGCTGCGACAATCCCTCCAGCGCAAAAAACTCGCTTTGCAGCGGCACGAGAACCGAATGCGCCGCGACCATTGCATTCACTGTAAGAAGCGATAGGGACGGAGGACAGTCGATGAAGATAAAGTCGAGTCCCTCGATTGCCGAGCCGCGAAGCGCCGTCTTGAGCAACGTCGTCCGCTGCCCCTTCGACACCATCTCGATGTCCGCAGAAGACAGGTCCGAAGTGGCGGGTACGATCCTGAGGTTCTCGATATCACAATCTTGCAAGACGTCCGTCAGCGGGCTGCTTTCAAGGAGAAGATCGTAGGTCGACAACTCTCGCCGATCTATGTCAATCCCGAGACCCGTGCTCGCGTTCCCCTGAGGATCCAGGTCAATGATGGCCACGCGCTTGCCCTGGCCCGCGAGAGCCGCACCAAGATTGATGGCGGTCGTGGTCTTTCCGACGCCGCCTTTCTGATTGACGATAGCGACGATTTTCGCGCCGCGCGACCGCGTCTCAGGCACGTTCGATATTCTCCATGACGAGGATGACGGCTTCCTTGTCGGTCTTACTGGGCTGAACGTCAATGTCGAACCGCCAGTTCTTGCGCGCGGCTTCGATCTCTTCCCGATATCTTGCGCCCTTTGGGAAAACATAGCGTGTGTCGGCGCGACCATGCGGGACCGCGAGAGCTAGAAGTCTATCAAGTGGCGCCAGCGCCCGCGCAGATATGGCATCCGGCAGAAGGGGAGGAACCTCCTCGATGCGTGACGCCCGAACTGCGACGTTCAGACCAAGTTCGCTTGAGGCACGTCGCAGAAATACTGCTTTCCTTTGATCTGACTCGACGAGGGTGACTTGTGCATCTGGTTTGCAGATGGAAACCACGAGTCCCGGAAAACCGCCGCCTGAACCCAAGTCAACCCACGTTCGGACATCGGAGACAGAACTGGCAACGGCTAGGCTGTCGGCAATGTGGCGTGTTTCGAGGTCCTCCAGTGAAGACTTGGAAACGAGGTTTATGCGGGGATTCCAACGGCGAACTAGCGCCGCAAGGCGGGCACAACGGGCTTCTGTTTCACGTGAAACACTCACAGCGCAGTTCGCGCAATATCGTTATTCTCCAGCCTGATCGAATAGATCAATGCGTTCAGCGCCGCCGGTGTCATTCCTTCAATTCGTGAGGCAGCGCCTATGTTGCCAGGGCGAATCCTGTGCAGTTTATCCCTAAGTTCCGACGAGATACCGTGAACGGAACGGAGGTCCAGCTCCTGCGGAATCGCAAGAGCTTCGTTGCGTCGAATGCGCTCCGCATCCCGCTCCTGCCGCTCGAGATAATTTGCGTAGATCGCTTCACGTCCGACTTGAACGACAGCATGCCGTGCACAAGAGGCGAGCTCCGGCATCAGTTTCGAAACATCTGCTTCATCCACGTTCGGCATACTCAGAAGCTGGAAGCCCGTCCGCCGGGCTCCATCGGCAGAAAGCTCGATTCCTGCCGTCCGGCATTCGTTTGGGGAGAAGGCCTTGCTGTTCAGTACGCGTCGAACCTCGTCCAACTCACGGATCTTTCGGTCAAACTTGTCTTTCCGGATATCATCAATGACACCAAGCTCAATCCCGCGCGGCGTGAGTCGTTGATCTGCATTATCCGCTCGGATAGAAAGGCGGAATTCTGCGCGCGAGGTAAACATCCGGTAAGGCTCGGTGACGCCTCGAGTGATAAGATCGTCGATCATTACACCCAGATATGCCTCGGTCCGTGAGAACGTGATGGGCGGCCGGCCTTGGCACGCGGCAGCAGCGTTCAGTCCGGCAACGAGGCCCTGAGCGCCCGCTTCCTCGTAGCCCGTTGTGCCATTGATCTGACCCGCCAAGTACAGGCGCTCAAGATCTTTCAACTGCAAGGTGTTATCCAGTGCCTGCGGATCGACGTAGTCGTACTCGATCGCGTAGCCAGGCTTCAGGATTTCAACATTCTGCAGTCCTTCGATCGACCTTACGTAGTCGAGCTGGACATCCGCGGGCAGAGAGGTCGAAATGCCGTTCGGGTAGACCGTCGAATCTTCCAGCCCCTCTGGCTCAAGAAATATCTGGTGGGACGACTTATCCGAGAAGCGGGAAACCTTGTCTTCGATCGAAGGGCAATAGCGGGGCCCTTGGCCGGTGATATTCCCGGAGTACATCGCCGACCGCTTGATGTTGCGCCGAATGATCTCGTGGGTGCGCCCGTTGGTATGCGTGATGTGGCAGGGGACTTGGCGAGCTGCCGTTGCGTCGCTGATAAATGACAGGAGCACAGGATCCGCGTCCCCGGGCTGCATCTCCAGGGCGTCCCAGTCAATTGTCCGACCGTCGAGTCTCGGCGGGGTGCCGGTCTTCAATCTTCCCATCGGAAGGCCCAAGCCATAGAGGCGCTGGGAAAGATCGATGGCAGCATTTTCGCCCATGCGACCGCCGGATCGCTGCTCATCACCGATGTGAAGGATCCCGTTCAGGAACGTGCCGGTCGTGAGGACGACGGCTCTCGCTTGGATATCGCCGGCCACGTCTGTTCGCAAACCCGCAACCCGACCTGCCGAAACGATCAGATCGGTCGCTTGGGCTTCAACGATCTCGACGCCGAGTTCCGCGACGAGTTCCTGGACCGCTTCCCGATACAGGGCGCGGTCCATCTGGGCTCGCGGACCCTGAACAGCTGGCCCCTTCGAGCGGTTGAGCAGGCGGTATTGGATGCCGGCGCGATCCGCGGCGACGCCCATAATGCCGCCCAAAGCGTCAATTTCTCGCACCAGATGGCCTTTGCCGAGCCCGCCGATGGCCGGGTTGCAGGACATCGCGCCAATTTGTGCAGCATTCAGCGTCACGAGGATAACATGGGCGCCGAGGCGCCGCGCAGCACTTGCCGCCTCAACACCCGCGTGGCCGCCGCCTACAACCACCACATCCGTATGTTTCACGTGAAACACTCCCTACTTCCCGATGCAGAAGCGCCCGAAAATCTCGCCGAGTAAATCTTCGACATCGATACCACCTACGATCTCTGCGAGGCAACTGGACGCGTCCCGCAGTTGTTCCGCCACGAGCTCTGGCACCAGTCCATGCTCTAGTCCATCACTGGCGATCTGTAAAAGCCGAGCGGCTCTTGTCATCGCACTCCGGTGACGCTCACGAATAGCCAACCGGCTCTGCGGTACACGCTCGGCCAGAACGCTGCCAATCTGGTCGAGCAAGGCGCTCACTCCGTGTCCCGTCTTGCCAGAGATACCGCCAAGTGATCCCTTATCATCCTGCGCACGCAGGACGATATCGACATCATCGGGGGGGCTTGCGCCGTCCAGATCAAGCCACACGCGAAGATCAGCCTGACGTGCGCGCGACCGGGCCAGTTCGATCCCCGCGCTCTCAAGGACATCCTGTGTCTCGCGGATACCGGCCGTGTCGAGCAGGGTGACCGGCAGTCCGTCCAAGTCAATTCGCACCTCAAGAACGTCTCGCGTCGTTCCCGCAATCTCCGATGTCAACGCAACAGGACGTTTCGCTATGGCGTTCAACAGGGTGCTCTTCCCGGCGTTCGGAGGACCCATGATGGCCACTTCGAACCCGTCCCGGACACGTTCGGCAGCAGCAAAACCAGCAATTTCTGACTCAAGGGAGGTTTTGACCGCGCGAATGCGCGCTGCAACCTCCGGCTTCACGTCAACGGGAACCTCTTCATCGGCAAAGTCGAGCGTAACCTCCAGCAGGGCACTCGCCTCGATCAGGTTATTCCGCCATTCCCCAACTTTTTCCGATAGCGCCCCGGCAAGGACTGCCTGCGCTTGAAGCCGTTGCGCCTCTGTCTCGGCCTCGATCAGGTCCGCCAGGCCTTCCACCTGAACCAGGTCGAGGCGCTGATTCCCGAGGGCGCGTCGTGTGAACTCACCCGCGTCGGCGGGACGAAATGCTGGAATCCGATCCAGGGCACGCAAAACAGCCTGCACGATGGCGATCGACCCATGCAACTGTAGCTCGACAACCGGCTCTCCGGTGAAACTTGAACCCTCGGGGAAGACGAGGACAAGCCCCTCGTCCAGAATGCCACCATTACCGTCGTAGATCTTGCGCAGCGCGGCGCGGCGCGCCTCCGGCAACGCACATAGCGTTCCGACACCGGCGACCGCATCCGGCCCCGAAACGCGTACGACCGCCACCCCGGACTTTCCGCGAGCGGTCGCCTGGGCAAAGATCGTATCCATGGCGCCTTACGTGTTCATCGAGTCGAAGAATTCCGAGTTCGTCTTGGTCTGCTTCAGCTTGCCCAGGAGGAACTCGATCGCGTCCGTCGTGCCCATCGGGTTCAGGATCCGGCGCAGGACGTAGGTCTTCTGCAGGTCACCCTTGTCGACAAGCAGTTCCTCTTTCCGCGTGCCGGACTTGAGGATGTCCATAGCCGGATAGACTCGCTTATCGGCGACCTTGCGATCCAGAACGATCTCGGAGTTGCCGGTACCCTTGAACTCTTCAAAGATCACCTCGTCCATCCGGCTACCCGTGTCGATCAAGGCCGTCGCGATGATCGTCAGCGATCCGCCTTCCTCGATGTTCCGGGCGGCGCCGAAGAAACGCTTTGGCCGCTGCAGTGCGTTCGCGTCAACACCACCGGTCAACACCTTGCCGGAGGAGGGGACCGTCGTGTTGAAGGCCCGGCCGAGGCGGGTGATCGAGTCGAGCAGGATCACGACGTCTCGCTTGTGTTCGACAAGGCGTTTCGCCTTCTCGATGACCATGTCGCTGACCGCAACGTGACGCGTGGCGGGCTCGTCAAAGGTCGAAGAAACGACTTCGCCCTTCACGGACCGCTGCATGTCTGTAACTTCCTCCGGTCGCTCATCGATCAGCAGCACGATCAGGTAGCACTCGGGGTGGTTCTTTTCGATCGAGTGGGCGATGTTCTGCAGCAGAACCGTCTTGCCGGTCCGCGGCGGCGCGACGATCAGTGAACGCTGGCCTTTGCCGATGGGCGCAACCAAATCGATGATACGCGCGGAGCGGTCCTTGATCGTCGGATCCTCGATTTCCATCTTCAGCCGCTCGTCGGGATAGAGCGGCGTCAGGTTGTCGAACGCCACCTTGTGGCGAGCCTTCGCGGGATCCTCGAAATTGATGGTCTCGGCTTCGACGAGGGCGAAGTAGCGCTCGTTCTCGTCCGGGCCGCGGATCACGCCTGAAACCGTGTCTCCGGTCCGAAGCGAGTAGCGGCGGATCATGTCGGGGCTGACATAGATGTCATCGGGGCCGGGCAGGTAGTTCGCTTCGGGCGAGCGCAGGAAACCGAACCCGTCCTGGAGCACCTCGAGAACGCCGTCGCCACCGATCGTCCAGTCCTCGTCGGCGCGTTCCTTGAGGATCGAGAACATCATCTCGCCCTTGCGCATGGTCGAGGCGTTTTCGATCTCGAGCTCTTCGGCCAGTGCCAGAAGATCCTTCGGGCTCTGTGCCTTGAGATCGGACAGGTTAACGCGATCATCGCTCATGAAATGGGCTCCGGGGCCCGTGATCGGGCCAATGCAAGTGTCGTAAGGGAAAGCGCACGACCGGACGGCCGTCTTGGCGCAATTAGGCAGCCACCGCAGACATGTCAATCTGCCAGCGCGGGATTTACGCAGCTTAACGCCGCCTTAACGCTTTCTCGGCCAGTTAGGGATCCAGAAACCATGTCCTGAGGGCGAGAAAGATTAGAACGGCTTCAGGATGACAGAGAACACGATCAGCACGAGCAATAGCGTCGGGACCTCGTTCATCATCCGGTACTGGCGCCCGGGGACATCGACATGCCCGGCGGCGAGCGCCTTGCGCTGCCGGGCGCACCACATGTGAAACCACGTCATCCCGATTACGCCTGCGGCTTTCGTCCAGGGCCACAAGGACGACCAGTCGACCACGCCGGTCCCGATCAGAAGCAGACCGAAAATCCAGGTCGAAATCATCGCTGGGTTCATGATCGCCCGGAGAAGCCGCCGCTCCATCGTCTGGAACAGCTCCTCCCGTCCGGGATCACCGGCGGCGGCCTCGACATGATAGACGAACAACCTGGGCAGGTAAAACACGCCAGCCATCCACGCGACGAATGACAGGATGTGCAGGCTGAGAAGCGATGGGTAGGCGGGGCTCAGAAGGTCACTCATCCTTCTCTCATAACTAAAATGACTCTTAAGAGAAGGGATGTTGTCGTTTGTGGGTCCTGTGAAGACGCGAAGAACCTGCGATTCTCGGACAGTTCTTCTATCCTGTGCACCTCGGGACAAGAATAGCAGAAAGACAAACGAAGAACATCAAATAAAAGTAGTACTTTCAGTGCCTTGCCTGTTTCACAAGATCAGGAGAACGGTGGGAGAAGCGTGGGGATAAGTTTCGATTGACGCGACTCTATCCCAAGCTGTGGGGAAACCGCCCAGGCCAGTGGACAAGTCCTGTGGAATTTCCGACAAATGGCCCTGTTCTCCCGAGGCCTCTCGTTTGGCCGAATTCGCTGACAGTTTGTCCACAGGGTTTTCATGGCACTTGTCCTCGCGTCCCGCTCCCAGACGCGGCGCGCTCTGTTCGCCGCGGCCCGCGTTCCGGTCGAGATCGAGGATGCGAAGGTTGACGAAGCCTCCATCCGCGACGCGCTGATGGCCGAAGGCGTTTCTCCGCGCGACATCGCGGATGCGCTTGCCGAGGCGAAGGCGCGCAAGGTCGCGGGAAAACGGCCGGGCGATCTGGTGCTCGGCTGCGATCAGGTGCTCGACCTAGACGGGGAGATCCTGTCCAAACCGACCGATCCCGACGATGCGATCACGCAGATCGCTGCGCTGTCGGGGCGGCGCCACATGCTGCACAGCGCGGTCGTCGCCTATGAAGACGGTGCGCCCGTCTGGCGCCATGTCGGGACCGTGCGCCTAGTGATGCGACAGCTCACGCCAAACTACATCGAGGACTATGTCGGGCGGAACTGGGACGACATCCGCCACGCCGTCGGCGGCTATCAGGTTGAGGCCGAGGGAATGCGTCTTTTTGCCGCGATCGAGGGCGATTTCTTCACGGTGCAGGGGCTGCCGATGCTGCCCCTCTTGTCGTGGCTGACGCTCAGGGGCATCGTTCCCGCATGACCGATCGTATCCCCCTGGCAGCCGTCATCGGCCATCCCGTTGCACATAGCCGCTCGCCCAAGGTCCACGGACATTGGCTGCGCCGGCATGGCGTGCGCGGCTACTACATTCCAATGGACGTGGGCGCGGCGGACCTTGCCGAGGTGCTGCGCACGATGCCGAAGATGGGCTTCGTCGGCTGCAACGTCACGATCCCCCATAAGGAGACCGTCCTGCGCATCGCCCAGTCCGTGACCGATCGCGCGGCGCTGATCGGGGCGGCGAACACCATCACCTTCCGCGACGACGGGTCCATGCAAGCCGACAATACCGACGGCTTCGGATTCCTCGAGAACATCCGCCAGGCGGCCCCGGGTTGGAGCCCGCGCAACGGCCCGGCCGCGGTCTTCGGGGCAGGGGGCGCGGCACGAGCGGTGATTGTGTCGCTCCTTGACGCGGGCGTGCCGCAGATCCGGCTGACCAACCGCAGCCGCGGCCGGGCCGAGGCGCTCCGGCAGGAGTTCGGCGCCAAGGTCGTGGTCCATGACTGGGTGCGCGCCGGCAATATCGTGGACGATGCGGTGACGGTGGTGAACACGACCTCGCTGGGGATGGAAGGCAAGCCCGCCTTCCGCGTCCCGCTGGACGGGTTGATGCCGGGAGCGGTGGTCAGCGACCTCGTCTACACTCCGCTCGAAACCGACTTCCTGAAGGCAGCGCGGTCGGCCGGATGTATCGCCGTCGACGGTCTTGGAATGCTGCTGCACCAAGCCGCACCGGGGTTTGAGCGGTGGTTCGGTCCGCGCCCCGAGGTGGATGACGACCTGCGCGCAGCCACCCTCGCATGAACAAGCCACACGTGATCGGCCTGACCGGCTCGATCGGGACGGGAAAATCGACTGCTGCAAATCTGTTCCGCGAAGCGGGCGTGCCGGTCTGGGACGCCGACGCGGCGGTCCATGCGCTGTATTCCGCCGGCGGCGCCGCGGTCGAGCCCGTGCGAGCCCTTTGTCCCGAGGCGGTCGGGCCGAATGGCGTGGACCGCGCCGCGCTGAATGACTGGATTGCACGCGAGTCCGACGCTCTGGGGCAGATCGAGGCTGTCGTGCACCCGCTCGTCGCCGCCGACCGCGCGGCCTTCATCGCCGCTGCCGATAGCGACATCGTGGTGCTCGACATCCCCTTGCTGTTCGAGGTCGGCGCCGCTGCCGAGGTCGACACCATCGTCGTCGTCTCTGCCCCGGCCGAAATCCAGCGCAAGCGGGTCCTGGCCCGCCCCGGCATGACCGAAGAACGGTTCGCGCGCATCCTTGCCAAGCAGATGCCGGACGCCGAAAAGCGCACCCAGGCCGACGTGGTTGTGCCGTCGGTCACGATCGACGAAACACGGGTCCATATCGACCGCCTGATCCGGAGCCTCAGAAATGCGTGAGATCGTCCTCGATACGGAAACCACCGGCTTCGAACCCGAACAGGGCGACCGCATCGTCGAAATCGGCGCGGTGGAACTGATGGGCCACGTTCCCACCGGCCGCACGTTCCACGTCTATATCAACCCCGAACGCTCGATGCCGCAGGAGGCGTTCCAGGTGCACGGCCTCGGCGACGATTTCCTGCGCGACAAGCCCAAGTTCGCGGAGATTGCGCAGGATTTCCTGGATTTCGTGGGCGATGCCAGGCTGGTGATCCACAACGCCACGTTCGACATGAAATTCCTGAACGCCGAACTGCGGTGGCTCAATCTGCGTCAGCTTCCGAGCGATCAGGCTCTCGACACCCTGATGATGGCGCGGCAGCGGTTCCCGGGCTCGCCCGCGACGCTGGATGCGCTCTGCCGCAGGTTCGGAATCGACAACTCGAACCGGACGCTGCACGGCGCGCTTCTGGACTCTGAAATCCTGGCCGAGGTCTACCTGGAGCTGGTCGGCGGGCGGCAGCCTGATTTCGGTCTCTCGACCTCGACAGAAACGACGGGCCCGATCGAAACGGCGTGGCGCCCCCGTCCGCGTTCGCAGCCGCTGCCCTCACGCATCACGGCCGAGGAAGCCGCCGCCCATGCCGCTTTCGTGAACAAGCTGGGCGACGACGCTTTGTGGAAGAAGCTCGCCTAGGCAATCACGCGGTGCCGGCCGGCTGGCCCTGCTGTGCCTGCGCCCGCTGCGCAAGGCCCTGACGGTAGAGCTTCACGAAATCGATCGGCTCGAGGTTGAGCGGCGGGAAGCCGCCGTCATGCGTCACGTCGGACACGATCCGGCGCACGTAGGGAAACATCAGCCGCGGCGCTTCGATCAGAAGGAACGGGTGCAGCTGCTGGTCCGTCACGTTCGACACGTGGAAGATCCCGCCATATTCCAGCTCGAGCAGGAACAGGATGTCCTCGCTGTCCTTGTTCTTGGAGCGGACGGTGAACTTGCCGGTCACCTCGTACTGACCTTCCTGGCCCTCGCGCTTCTTGGCGTCGAGCGCGACCTGAACGCTGACCTCGGGCTGCGCCTGACCGGTCAGGCCACGCTGCGCCAAGGCGTTCTCGAAGGACATGTCCTTGATGTACTGCGCCAGCGGCCGGATCTGCGGCATCGCCGGCGCTTCGCCGTTCGCCTGGGTCGCCGATTGTTGCGGCTGGGTGTCGTTTTCGGTCTCGGCCATCTGGTTCGCTCCGGAATTCAGGTCATTCAGTTGCGTCCGGACCTACCACCCGGCGGAGTGCGGGTCCAGCCGGAGGGGCGGCGGTTCGGATCGGGCTCGGTGATCTCGATCTCTTCGGCGTTGCCGTCGATGACCGTGCCGCGCCCGTGGCTCGGCCGCGGTCGGACGCCGGGGTTGCCGTAGTGAACGGTCTCCACTTTCACCCGCTTCTTCACCTCCAGAAAGATCCGCTTGCGGATGCCGGGCACCAGCAGCGCAAAACCGCAGGCATCGGTGAAGAACCCCGGGGTCAGCAACAACGCGCCCGCGAACAGGATCATCGCCCCGTCAGCCAGCGGCTCGGACGGATCGCGCAACTCGTTGAACGAGCTCTTCAGCCGCCGGATCGCCAGCGCCCCCTGCGACCGGACCAGGCTGGTGCCAAGGATCGCGGTCACGACCACGATCAACAGGGTCGGCCAGAGGCCGATCGCGCCGCCCACCTGGATGAACAGGGCGATCTCGATCAGCGGAACGGCGATGAACGCCAGCAAAAGCCACATGGGGCGCACCTCTTTGTCAGGGTCGTGGCGGTGGACGCGGGCCCACACGATCCCTAGATAGGAACGGATCGTGCACGATGCCACCAAATGCCTTTCGAGGGTCCATGAGTAATTCTGTCATCCAGTTGCTGGTCCTTCTTGGGATCGCGATATTTCTCATCCTGCGTCTGAAGAACGTGCTCGGGACCCGCGACGGATTCGAGAAACCGCCCGTCGAGGCGAAGCCTCAGGGCGGAAAGCGCCAGCGCCCCGAGTTCGAGGTGATCGAGGGCGGCCCGGACCGCGACATCACCGACCATGTCGAAGAGGGGTCAGAAAGCGCAAAGGCCCTCGCGGCAATGAAGATGGCCGAACCCAGCTTCAACGTGGGCGAGTTCCTGTCAGGCGCGCGCCAGGCCTACGAGATGATCTTCATTGCCTTCGAACGCGGCGACATTTCGGATGTGCGCGATTTCCTCGATCCCGAGGTCGCGGCGGCCTTCGACGAGGTCATTGCCGAGCGTCAGGCCCAGGGCCTCAAGATCGAAAGCGAGATCGTCGGCGTGCGCGACGTCGAACTCTATCGAGCCACCTTCGACCAAGCCACCCGGCGCGGCGAGATCACCGTCCGCTTCCTGGCCGAGTTGACGACCGTCGTCCGCAACGCCGAGCGCGAGGTCGTCGAGGGCAGCCCGACCGAGATCAAGCGCCAGCGCGACACCTGGACCTTCGCGCGCGAGATGGGCGCCGACGATCCCAACTGGCAGCTCGTCGCAACGGGGGCCTGATGCGAGCGCTCGCGGCCTGCCTTTCCGCCGCGGCCCTCGCGGCCGCGCCGGCAGGTGCCGCGAGTTACTCGGTCCTCGAATTTTCCGATCTTGTGGGCTGGGCCGAGGATGACCACGCCGAAGTGCTCGACGTCTTCCTCGAGACCTGCCGCGACCTGCGCGATCCCGACTGGACCACGCTGTGTCAAACGGCGGCTGACTGGACCGACGCCAGGCTTTTCTTCGAGCTGCACTTTAGCCCCGTCCTGATCGAGGATGGCACCCCCATGCTCTTCACCGGCTATTACGAGCCCGAGCTTCTGGGCTCGCGCTACAGGGGCGGGGCCTACCAGTACCCGATCTACTCCACTCCGCCCGAAGCCGAAGCCGGTCCGTGGCTGACCCGCGCCCAGATCGAAGACGGGGATGCGCTGCAAGGTCGTGGACTTGAAATTGCGTATCTCACCGATCCGGTGGACGTGTATTTCCTGCAGGTGCAGGGCTCGGGCCGTATCCGCCTGGACGACGGCACGGCGATCCGCGTGGGCTTTGGCGGCAAGAACGGCCATCCTTACCGCTCCATCGGAAAAGAGCTGATCCGCCGGGGCGAGATGGACGAGCACTCGGTCAACATCGATCGCATCCGCGACTGGGTCCGCGAAAAGGGCGAAGAAGGGATCTCGCTTCTTCACCACAACCCGTCCTACGTCTTCTTTCGCGAAGTCAGCCACGTGCCCGCCGACCGCGGCCCGCTGGGGGCGATGAACCGCTCGATCACGGCCCTGCGCTCGATCGCGGTCGACCCGCGCTACACGCCGCTCGGCGCGCCCGTCTGGATCGAGACGGACGGCGCGCAGGATCTCCACCGTCTGACGATCGCCCACGACACCGGCGCGGCGGTCAAGGGCCCGCAACGGGCCGACATCTTCTTCGGCTCTGGCAACGCGGCGGGCGAACTCGCCGGCACGGTGAAGGAGGGCGGCCGGATGATCGTCCTTCTGCCGATCCAGAGGGCCTACGCCACCGCCGAGGGCATCTGATGGCCCGTCGTCGTCGCGATCTGCGCCCGGAAGAGCGTGAGCTCTGGCAGCGCATCGAACGGACCGCTCATCCCCTGCACCCGGCGCGCAATCCGCCCCCCGCGCCCAAGCCAAAGCCCGAGCCGCCGAAACCCGTGGCCGAAACGCCGCCGGTCGATCTGTCGGGCTTCAGCCTCGGTGGGAAGGCGCCCGCGAAGGCGGCCGATCACCGCCTGCAGCCCAAGCTGGCCGAGCGCCTGTCCTCGCAGCCGGTGCGGATGGACGCCAAGACCCACCGCCGGATGACCCGCGGAAGGATGGAGGTCGAGGGCCGCATCGACCTCCACGGCCTGACCCTGGCCGAGGCGCATCCCCGGCTGATGTCCTTTGTCTTCTCGGCTCACACCTCGGGAAAGCGGCTGATCCTCGTCATCACCGGCAAGGGCCGCGACCGCGATGACGGTGGCCCGATCCCCGAGCGTCGCGGAATCCTGCGCCATCAGGTGCCGCACTGGCTGAACGGGGGCGCGCTGCGGCCCGTCGTCATGCAGGTCACGACGGCGCACCAGCGCCACGGCGGATCAGGCGCGTTCTACGTCTACCTGCGTCGGAAGTGACGTCCGCGCCCGGGCGACACCCACGGCCACGAGCGCCGCTGCGGCGAAGAAATAGAGGCCGATCCAGATCATCTGCTGCGGGAACGCCACGCCAAGGTCAATCAGCGCGCCCGTCAGCGCCGGCCCCACGGCCGTGCCGAACACCATGAAGGCCGCCGCCAGCGCCTTGATTCCGCCGATGTGCCGCGTCCCGTAGAACTCGGCCCAGAAGGCCGGCGGCACCGTGTTGTTCAGCCCCTGCGTCAGCCCCATCAGCGCGATGAAGATCATCGCCGTCGCAAGGCTGGGCGCAAAGGCGAACCCGGCAAAGCCAAGCCCCATGGGCAGGATCACCAGGGGCATCAGCCGTGCCGTGCCCACCCGGTCGATGATGGGTCCCGAGGCGAACAACGCGATGACACCGGTGGCGGTGAAGATCGGGAAGGTCGACACGAGGCCGAGGTGGCTCCACCCTTTTACCTCGGCGAGGTGGACCTGGTGAAAGAAGAACGCCGTCGAAAATGCCGCCGGCGCGATCAGCATCGGCGCGATCAGCCAGAACAGCGGGTGGCCCAGCATCTTGCCGCGCGTCCAGTGGGCTCCGTTCATCCCGGCGGATTGGTCGTCCTTGGCGATGCTCTGCGGCGTCCGTTCAAGGCGAAGAAGGGGCCACAGCAGCGGCAGCAGCGCCACGACGATACCCGCCGCGATCAACCACAGCGTCCGCCAGTCCAGCACGCCAAGCGCGGCGACGAAGATCATCGGCAGGAACGCCTCGCCCAACGAGATCCCCACGCGGCTGACCGACAGCGCCTTGCCGCGGTTCGCAACGAACCAGCGCGCCATCGCCACGGTCGCCACCAGCGTTGCCATGCCCTGTCCACAGAAGCGCAGTGCGAAGATGGTGAAGACCAGCGCCCACCAACCCGAGACGGTCGCCATCAGCACGCAGGCAGCCGCCAGCAGCGCCAGGACGATCGGTCCCAGGACGCGCACCCGGAACGTGTCGGTCAGGATGCCGGTCCAGACCATCACCGCGGCCGATGCCGTGGTCCCGACGGAATAGAGGAACCCCCAGTCGCCGTTCGACAGGTCGAACTCAGACCGGATGTCGCCGGCGAAGACAGAGATGAAGAACGTCTGTCCGAAGGAAGAACAGAAGGTGAGAAGAACGCCGACCGCCAGGAAGGGGGCGTTCTCGCGCAGGAAGCTCAGGAACGGCATGCGCGTGAATTGCGCCGTTCAGCGGGAAAGGGAAGGGGCGGCGTCCGGGAAAGACGCCGCCCCCCGGGATCACAGCACGTAGCGGCTGATATCGACCGAGCGGGACAGCTCGCCCAGGTGCGTCTCGACGAAGTCGGCGTTCACCGTCACGGCCTCGCCCGCCTTGTCGGGTGCCTCGAACGACAGTTCCTCGAAGACCCGCTCCATCACGGTATAGAGCCGCCGCGCGCCGATATTCTCGACCGACTGGTTCACCTCGGCCGCGATCCGCGCCAAGGCGGCGATGCCGTCCTCGGTGAAGTCGACCGTCACCTCCTCGGTGCCCAAAAGGGCGGTGTACTGGCGCGTCAGGGCGTTGTCGGTCTCGGTCAGGATGCGAACGAAATCCTCTTCGGTCAGCGCGCGCAGCTCGACCCGGATCGGCAGGCGGCCCTGAAGCTCGGGCAAGAGATCCGAGGGCTTTGCAACGTGGAAGGCTCCGCTCGCGACGAACAGGATGTGGTCCGTCTTGACCTGCCCGTATTTCGTCGCGACCACGGTGCCTTCGATCAGGGGCAGCAGGTCGCGCTGCACCCCCTCGCGGCTGACCTCACCGCCGCGGGCATCCTGCCGCGCACAGACCTTGTCGATCTCGTCAAGGAAGACGATCCCGTTTTCTTCCACCGCGGTGACCGCCGCCTTCTGCACCGACTCGTCGTCCAGCAGCTTGTCGGCCTCTTCGGCAAGCAGAACGCCGTAGCTTTCGGAGACCGTCATCGTCTTGCGCACCGTCCGGCCCTTCATGGCCTTGCCGAAGATGTCACCCAGGTTCATACCGCCCATCTGGCCGGGCTGCATCCCCGGCATCTCCATCCCGCCGAACGGGTTCGAGCTGTCCTGCAGTTCCAGCGTGATTTCGGTGGCATCGAGCTCGCCCGCGCGCAGCTTCTTGCGGAACATCTCGCGCGTGCCCTCGCGTGCGTTTTCGCCGGCGATGGCCTCGATCACGCGCTCTTCCGCATTGGCCTCGGCGCGGGCTTTCACGTCCTCGCGCATGTGCTCGCGGGTCATCGTGATCGCCTGTTCGACGAGATCGCGGATGATCTGCTCGACGTCCCGGCCGACATAGCCGACCTCGGTGAACTTCGTCGCCTCGACCTTGAGGAACGGGGCACGGGCGAGCTTGGCCAGGCGGCGCGAGATCTCGGTCTTGCCGACGCCGGTGGGGCCGATCATCAGGATGTTCTTGGGATAGACCTCCTCCTGCATCTCGGGGGCCAGTTGCTTGCGGCGCCAGCGATTGCGCAGCGCCACGGCGACGGCGCGCTTGGCGTCCTTCTGCCCGATGATGAAGCGGTCAAGCTCCGAAACGATCTCGCGCGGGGTCATGTCGCTCATGTCTCAGGCCTCCAGCGTTTCGACGGTAAGATTGCCGTTGGTGTACACGCAGATGTCGCTGGCGATCTCCATCGCGCGGCGCGCGATCGCTTCGGCGTCATCCATGTGCTCGTAGAGGCCCCGCGCGGCCGCGAGGGCGTAGTTCCCGCCCGAGCCGATGGCGGCAACGTCATGCTCGGGCTCCAGCACGTCACCGGCGCCGGTTACGACGTAAAGGTCGCGCCCGTCCGACACGATCAGCATCGCCTCGAGCTTTTGCAGGTACTTGTCCGTCCGCCAGTCCTTCGCCAGCTCGACCGCCGCTCGCTGAAGCTGACCGGGCGTCGCCTCGAGCTTTGCCTCCAGCCGTTCGAGCAGCGCGAAAGCGTCCGCGGTCGATCCGGCGAAACCTGCGATGACATCATGCCCGCCGGGCTTCAGGCGCCGCACCTTGCGCGCCGTCCCCTTGATCACCGTGTCGCCCAGCGAGACCTGGCCGTCGCCCGCGATCACCACGCGCCCGCCCTTGCGGACCCCGATGATCGTCGTCCCGTGCCAGCCTGGAAAATTCTCGGCCATCGCCGTCTCCTCTCGTAGAACGTCCTCCATATGGACGTCCGACGGGGCAATGCAAACCATGCCTTCCCCGACGAAGAGCCAGATCAGCCAGCCTGACGAGTTTGGCCTGACCCGCCCACCGGGAGTGGGCATCTGAGCCTTCCTGACCTCGAACAGCAGGCGATGCGGGAAAGCGCGTTGCTGCAGGAGCGGCTTGAAAGCCAGTGCGGCCTTTGATCAGGGGCGAGCATTGGGACGGATGGCTTGAGCGGTGGGATGTTGCGGAGGCTCGCAACTTCTTCGACCAGAGCCTCGGGGAGCACCGAAGGCGGATTCAGGACCACTTTGATCAGGCCATGCAGGCGGGAGATGACGATATCCAGCGCGTCAATCCGGAAACACCAGTTCCAGATGGATGACAAACCGGGTAAGAGCGCAGATGCATGACGCTCTGGAGCAGGAACGGGCGCTGTGGGCCGCGGTCCCGAAGGAGGCCGCGCCCAGTATCCGGAGCGCGACGGTAGCCCAGAGGTGAGCTGACGAGCCTGGTCGGGCTGGGGCGGATGATCCCACCGCGAAGGGCGTCCCTTCCTGCTAGAGTAAGGCGGCTTCGCGGAGCCCGCCACGGCGCGGGGAGACATGTATCGGCTCTCCTCTTCCGTTGGGAGACTGGCCGGAACGTCGGGGCCGAATTGAACCAGCGGAAGACGACGGCGGCGATGATCGACGAGATTGCAGAAGCCATCCTCAAGGATTTCGGTGCGGGTGGACGGCTTCACGGAGGTCGGCGGACGATCAACGAGATGCAGACCTCCAGCCGAGCGCTGCACGAGACCTTCGACCATGGTGCCGTAGGAGCAGCCTCAGGAGGAACAGCGACGGCGACGAGGTGATGACGCCGGAGGTGAATGTGGGGCGCAGAGGCTGCAGCGGCGCAGACACATAACGTGCCGCTCCTGACGCCACCCGGGACCCATCTCCGTAGACGGTTTCCGCATGGGGCCGTATCGGCCTCTGGCAGCTTCACGCCTGCGAAGGCACGCACTTGATTGCGCATGAATCGAGAGCTTCTGACACAGCACCCCGAGTTGCGGGTCGAGCCATTGCAGGTCGCGAAGTTGGGGCAGTGATAAACAGCTTACCCAACAGGACAGTGGAGACAGGCGTGCGAATCGCTGCGGCTACTAGGCATCGCGGTTCAATGCGCGGCGGATTCGATGGGTGGAATTCTGCAACCCGCGAGGATCGCCACGGAGTGCGCCCAAGGCATGCTGCGCAACCTGACGAACGACAGGCCGCGCAAGATCCTATCGGTCGCCATGGAGGATCCGGAGGTGTTTGGGACCCTTGCAATGCAGCCCGAGGCATGGGCGCCTTCCCAGAGGGCCGACCCGCGTTTCGGACCTTACCCTCGCGCCCGAGAACGCCGTCGATCAGGAGGAAGAGGGGGCCCTGCGGGTAGAATCGACGCGCCGGCCGAGCATCCGGGAGGGGTGGCTCAGTGACACGTAAGAAGAACGGCAAAACGTACACCGAGAAGAACGGCAAGGCCGGCCCACGGCAACCTTTGCAGACCCAAGGGAGCACGCGAGCAGAATCAGCTCCGTAAACGCGCTCAGCGGCTCAGCACATCGTCTCGTCGAACATTGCCTGCTCATGCTTTTGGGCAGAACTACAAGCTCTCTCGCAACCGCAGATTTCAGCGGAGAGAACGGCTCCTGGTTCGTTCGCCTTTCCGATTGGAGCCGGTTCGCGGGGGGGGGCACGAGAGCCCGGTTTTCGCTGCCCTGGAAACCCCATAAAGGCTCGCAGGACGGATCAGGCCGCTTCTATGAGATCCTCCAGGGCTCTCGTACGAACAGGGTTCGCCGTTGGCGCGGTATAGGATTGTGCAAGGGCTTCTTGCGGCACAACCAGGCCCATTTTTGATGCAACATCGCAGGCTGCTGAACTGGGTCGCCCGCGCGCGATCCCCATTTCTTTCACCGACTTCGGCCTCGTCGTTCAAAAGAGCCGAGACGAGAAAGACGATGTGGCGCGTAATTTGCGTCAGCTCATTCAAAGCGGCCAAGTCAAGGCCGGAGTCCTTCACGCGCTAACGCGTTTGCCTGCGATATGACCGAATTCCGCATCATTGGCCACGATCGCAACATCGGCAATTTTCTCTGCGAGACCCGCCGAGACCGTTCCCGGATTGGATACGGCTAGCGGCCTCTGGTTCCGATCCGCCGATGGTCGCGCCGTCAACGAAAGGGCTCTGGCAAGGCACTTCAAAGCCCTCGCTGAAAAACTCGACCTCGTCTGGGACAGCCAAGACTGGTCATTCGAAGCTCGGGATGGAGGCTGGCTCGACCAGCAGTCCTTTGCCGCAGCCCTTAGGGCAGGCGCGCCGTGCACTTGTTCAGTCGATCGCCCGTATCGGGATCGGCGTCCGAAAGTCACCCCCTGATATTTGTGTCCATGATGCTTCCGTGTGCAATGGGAGCTGGTTGAGCATGTCGGTCTTGGAGACGATTGCGAAGATCCGTCGGGCGTATTTTCAGGACAGGAAGCCGATCAAGCTGATCGGTCGCGAGCTTCGGGTTTCCGGAACACCGGCGGGCGCGACCGAAGTGACCTACAAACGCAGCGTTCAGCCGCAGCCAGGGATCGGGTCTTGCCGGGAGGAGTTCGAGCGGATGCAGCAGGATACGTTTGCCCCGCGTTCGACTGAAATCTCTGTACGCGAAGGTCTAGGCACTCTCTTCGAAGATGAGCGTTACCGCAACACGAGCATTTTCCACGGATAGATCACAGGTCTTGCTGGTGCGAGCGCGAGACCGAATCCCGCTCCGGTCTCGCACCTTGAATATGCGGCTCCGCGTGTCGCCGAATAGCATGAACGCGCTCAGATCGCGGGCTGTGGACTGCCACCCGTCGCGCCGAAGACCTGACCGGTCGAGTAGCTGAACGCCGGATCTGCAAGCGCGACGTAGAGCGGTGCCAGTTCTACCGGCTGTCCGGCCCGCCCGACCGGGGTGCTTGCGCCGAAATGAACGATATTCTCGGGCTTCTGTCCGCCCGCGACCTGCAGTGGCGTCCAGATCGGTCCCGGCGTGACGGCATTCACCCGAATTCCGCGCGAGGCGAGCTGCTTGGCCATCGTGTCGGTGAAAGACAGGATCGCGGACTTCGTCATCGAGTAGTCGATCAGAATCTCGGGCGCATCTGCCGCCACCGTGCTCGACGTGTTGATGATCGCGGCACCGGGTTCGAGATGCGGCAGGGCTGCCTTGGTCAGCCAGAACATGGCGTAGAGATTGGTCCTCATTGTCTGATCGAACTGCTCGTCCGACAGTTCCTCGAGCCCCGGCACCCACTGCTGATAGCCGGCGTTGTTCACCAGGATGTCGAGCCCGCCGAGTTCCTCGACCACCTGCTCCGGAAGGCCGGTGGTGTAGCTCTTGTCTCGCAGGTCGCCGGGGAAAGCGGCAAAGGTGCGACCCTCGCGCTCGACCACGCGCTTGACGTCCTGGGCATCCGGCTCTTCCTCGGGCAGGTAGGCGATCGCGACGTCCGCGCCCTCTTTCGCAAAGGCGATGGCCGCGGCGCGCCCGATGCCGCTGTCGCCCCCGGTGATGAGCGCCCGCTTGCCGCGCAGCCGGCCGGTGCCTTGGTAGGATTCCTCGCCGTGATCGGGCCGCGGGTTCATCTCCTGTGCCAGACCGGGCCAGGGCTGCTTTTGCTTGGGATAGGGCGGCTCGGGGAAATCGGCGGCCTGCCGTGTCAGCGGGGCACCTTCGCCGTTCGACTGGTTGCTTTGGGCGAAGGCCGAGCCGGTGGCAGTGGCGGCCCCGGTCACGGCAGCACCTGCCATCAGGGCGCGGCGAGTCGGGTCGAATTCGGTCATTCTCGTCTCTCCTTACTGAGGCGACCGGCTACGCCCATCCATCCTGGGGAGGGTCGTGAAGGCGGGCCGGAAGGATCGGAGTTCGCGTCTCGAACGCTTCGCCTGCCGACCGGACAGTGGTAGCGGACAGCCGGTGTCGGGGTGGCAATCGTTCAACTGCGGCAATGTTCCACGGTAATACGAACTGAGTACACACACGGCATAAACCGGAGCGTTTCTCGAGCGGCTGCTCTCGCCGCCGAAAAGGAGAAACGCAAGACGTGGGGCCGGTGTCTCACGCGCGTTGGCTGACTGCGTACGCCGTTTCTGGCGCACGGCTGCATCTCCTCGCGTACGTGTACGGTGGCGCCCCTCGCAGCGGCCGACGACCTGTTTTCCTTTCTTGAGAGAGTTCGGAATATCTGCGCGTTGACCTGCTCGGACTTTGATCCGTGGCACCCGATCCCCGTCACCCATGCATCGTCACAGGCCCGACGATCAGGTGATGCTCGGCCTCGACGACAGTTCGCGTTTTTGAAGCACGACCTCTCCTGCTCCAAGTGGCGGACACCTTGCGGAAGATGCGTTTCATACGGAAGGTCTCCACCGAAGGCGGAAGACTGGACGAGGATCTTCTTCCGGTCGATACTGTTCAGGCAGTCGAGGAACGTGGCGCCCCAGTCGAAGATGTCGGTATCGTGGACGACCTGCAGCAGTGCAGCGTGGCGC